>CAZVWW010000156.1:0-5022 GCA_964631265.1 uncultured Thermotogaceae bacterium | reverse complement strand
GCGATCACATGTCTGAAGAGGAACCCGGCCTTGATGGGAAAAAACTTCTTCAGATTTTTGACCTCGAGGAATTTATTATTGTCAGCCACGTTGACCACTTTCCTTATGACCCGTTACCTGTTTTTTACCGGTATACGGGTTGAAACATCTGACGAAGTGATCCTCTTTAACCTCGTTCAAAGGCGGAACATCTTTCATGCACCGATCGACCCGTTTTGGACATCTGGGAAGAAAGGGACACAGGTCCGGTGCATTCAGCATCGTTGGAGGTTGTCCCGGTATCGGTGAGAGGGCATCCTGTTTGATGTCCAGTCTTGGAATACAGTCGAGGAGCAGCTTGGAATAGGGATGCAGGGGCTCTTCAAAGACGGCGTACACATCGGCGTACTCCATGGTCTTTCCCCCGTACATGACCATGACCCGGTCCGCCATCTCCGCAATGACCGCCAGATCATGCGTGATAAAGATCAAACCGGAATGGAATTCCTTCTGCAGGTCCTTCATCAGTTCCAGGATCTGTGCCTGAACGGTCACATCAAGGGCCGTCGTCGGCTCATCGGCGATCAATATCTCCGGATTGCACGAGATACCGATGGCGATGATAACCCTCTGACGCTGGCCGCCGGAAAGCTCGAACGGGTAATTGTCGAGTCGCTCTCTCGGATTGGGCAGCCCGACCTTGTCAAGCATTGCCACGGCGATGTCCACCGCTTCTGTTTCATCCACCTTCTGATGGAACATAATCGTCTCAGTCAACTGTCTTTTTATTGTATAAATGGGGTTTAAGGAGGTCATCGGATCCTGAAAGATGATACTGATATGGTTTCCCCTTATCTTGGTGAACTGATCCCCTTTGAGGGTTGAGAGATCCAGATAGCCGTCTTTTTGCTTTTCCCTGAACTCATCGGTCTTAAAGAGGATATCACCGCCGGCAATATAACCGGGGCTCTTAATCAGGCCCGATATGGATTTGGCCGTGACGCTTTTTCCCGAGCCCGTCTCACCCACTATCCCGATGACCTCGTCATCATGCACTGAAAAAGAAACATCATCAACAGCCCTTACAGTGCCTTCTGCCTGTTCAAAATAGGTTCTGAGATTCCTTACTTTTAATATGGGGGATTTCAAAAGAACAACCTCCTGAACTTTAAAGAAAGATTGGGTTCCCTAACAATAAATAAACGTATACTTTACATGCTAATCTATTTTATCATAAAAAGTGACTTTTTTGTATGATAAAGAGGTTTAAGCATAGGGATTATCATATCTTCCAAAGTCTGTTATATTTCCCTTACGGGCAATTTGTACTTTTTGCCGAGCTCACGGCAGACCGGTTTGATGACCTCAAGATAGGGATTGAACCCCTTCGTATAGGTCAGTGCAATCTCATTTGGGGTAAATGCCTTGATCTCGTGAATCAGCGAATCCTTGAGATTGCCCGTATGCTTTTGGATGGAGAAGGCCGTATCTTCTTTTTTTAGAAAGGCCTGTGCATCATCCTTCCATCTGTCTGCCATGATCTCATAATGCTTTAAAAGGGTATCCTGCAACTCCTCAGCGGGTTTATACCCCATCCATCCCTTTTCCCGGAATATCTCGGAGACGAGTTGAATAATGGTTCTGTCGATCAGGAGAAGGATACGGATGCCGGCGTATCGACGGACTATGCTTTTTAATGCCCCGGTATTCTTTTTCATATCGGTGCAGATCACGATGGCGCTCTCAACCTTTTTTTGTGATTTCATTTGAACTCCTTATCCAAAGAGCAGTGGCCAGTACAACCACAGACTCAGAATGGTCAGACCGGTTCCGGTGATGTTTAAAAAGATCCCGTACCTCATTGTATCACGGGGTTCGATATAACCGGTGGATAACATCATGGCAACAGCCGGGGTACTCATGGGGAGCATGAAGGCCAGTCCCGAGGGGATGGTGACGGCAAAGACGATCAGCTCCGGGATATCCGTCATCAGGATCCCGCCGGAAAGGGCAACCGGGAGCAGGAAAGCGACAACGGCTGTGTTGCTCATGAACTCTGTGAAAAGGACCGATATCAGGGCCAGTGTTGCCAGTATCATCACCGGGCTGCTGATCCCCGAGGACATAAAGCCGTTCACAAGCCATTCGGCCACGCCGGAGGCGTTCAACGAGTATCCGAGCGCTATCGCTCCCCCGTACATGAGAATAACCCCCCAGTTGACATCCTCCTCCACCTCTTTCCAGGAGATGATCTCAAAGATGAAAAGCACGACGACGGCCAGGAGGGCAATGTTGGCCAGCCCGAAACGGTTGCTGAAGAGGAACCAGGCGGCCGTTGTCAGAAGGATGACCGTTAAGACCGCCTTCTCTTTGCCGCTTATGCCCCCCAGTTTCTGGCGCTTTTCTCTCAACAATTCAACCGCGGATTTGATATCAATCGTTCCCGGGGTGATCTTAAGGAGTATGAGAGAGGCGGCGATGGTTGTTCCCGTAACAACGGGAAGCGTTGCCAGAACCCAGCCGCCGAAAGATATCTCCCTGCCGGTCAGTTTATCCAGCATGGCAAGGGCCAACGGGCCTCTTGCGCCTCCGAGAAGAGTGGTGCAACTGCCGATCACCGCCCCCCACATCACAGAGAAGGCCAGTGCCCTCGAATAGCCCGGGCCGTTCTTCTGCGGGTAAAGGGCGGTTCCCACCTCGATGATGATCGGCATCAGCATGGCCGCAACGGCATGTCCCGAAATCCAGAAGGCCAGCAGGGTTGCCAGGAGCTGGAAGGCGATGATCAGCCGCTTCGGGGAACGCCCGAGCCTTTGTGTGAAGGCCAGGGCAATCCGTGTACTCAGCCCCGTTCTCATGATAGCCGAGCCGAGGATGAAAGAGCCGAGCACGAAGAAAACGGCTGTGTTGCCGAATCTGGAATAGACAACAGAAGACTCCTCTATCCCGAGCATGGGAAGCGAGATGATCGCCAGGATGCTCGTGATCATTAAAGGGACGATGTTCGTCACCCACCAGATGACACAGATCACAAAGATGATCAGCGTCTTGAAGCCGTTCTCATCAAGCCCCGGCGGGGCGGGGAAAAAGAACGGTATCATAAACAGAAACAACGATAATAAGAGGATGCTCTTTTTCTTCAGTGACATCTTTTCACAGCCGTTGTCATCACTTCACTCCGATCTGAGTTTTTGAGCACTCCGATTATATCATTTATTCTCTGAGGATATCGCCCCGATGACTTTTTTGTGGAGTTTGATCATCTCTTTTCCCGCCGGTGATTCCGGGACGCTGACCACGGGATAACCCCTGGAATTGGCGGCGTTCACCGTCTCATCGTACGGGATCTCGGCCAGGATCTCAACGCCCTTTTCCCGGCAGTACCGGCCAATCTCCCGGCTCTTTTCCGGATTGATATCGCTCCGGTTGAGCACAACACCATAGGGGATTGAAAAATGCTCAATCGTCTCCATCATCCGTTTCATATCGTAGATGCCTGAGACCGTCGGCTCTGTCACCAGCAGCACATAATCCGTTCCGGTGATGGAGGAGGTGGCCGGACAGCCAATTCCCGGTGCCCCGTCGATGACGATGTAATCCTTTTTTCGGTCCGTAGCCGTTTTGAGCGATGTCTTCCTCACTTGTGCCACAAGCCCGCCGCTCATCTCCTCGCCGGGTTTCAGATCGGCATGAACAAAGGGGGCTTGATCTGTCCTGGAGAGATAATAATCCCCCGGATGGTTGAGATCAAAGTTCACCGCATCCACGGGGCAGACGATCACACAGGCCTTGCACCCCTCGCAGGCAAAGGGGTCGACCGCGTACTTCCCCCCCTCTGAGATACCTATCGCGTTGAACCGGCAGGCCTTCCCGCATTCCCCGCAGCCGATGCACTTGTCCTTGTCAATAGTGGCCTTGTGCCCCGCCCAGTATTCGTCCTTTTTCGTATCCACGGGATTGAGCAGCAGATGAAGGTTGGACGAGTCCACATCACAGTCCGATACCACGTGATTCTCGAACAGAACGGCCATTGAGCCGGCAATCGTTGTCTTGCCGGTCCCGCCCTTACCGCTGACAATTGAGATTTGTTTTGTTTTCATGGTTATTTCAGTCCCCTTTTATTCAGTATCGTGTCAAAGAGTTCTGAGAACCGCTCCGCATATTCCCCGAAGGAATCCACAAACAACTCCCCGTTCGAATGTCTTTCAGCGATTCCCCTGTCGAGGGGAATCCGCATCATGATCTTGTCTGAATAATTGTCCAGCAAACGCTTGAAATGCGGTTCTCTTACCTTCTTTTCACGGAACTTGTTAAGAATCACCCCGTAATCTATTCCCATCTGTTCCAGAACCGCCGTGACAATCTCCATATCATGCAGTCCGAAGGCGGAATCCTCTGTGACGAGAAGGGCGAAATCAACATTCCTGACCGCCTCAACAGCAGGACAGGATGCCCCCGGGGGCGAGTCGATGATGATGACATCGTTGTTATCCGTGTCGATGTTCTCTTTAAGCCTCTCAATCACACGAACCCCCGATATCTCGCCGATGTTCAGAATTCCCTCCCCGTAGTTGATCGAGCCGGTTGTCTTTTGAAAACGCAGCACCCCCAGCTCTTTGGGGACCTCCCGGATGGCATCTTCGGGACAGACCAGACTGCAAACCCCGCAGCCGTGGCACAGATTGTCGAAGACCAGGATATCGTTGGGATAGACATTGATCGCCCCGAACTGACAGTTCTCAGCACATTTCCCGCATTTGGTGCATTTTTCAGCATCCACCCGCGGAATGAGCTGCTCCACCCTTTTCATCACTTTTTCCCCAACATAATCAAAGAACAGATGGGTGTCCGGCTCCTCCGTATCAGCATCGAGCAGCTGCACCCGCATCTTCTTCGCAAGGACATGGGCAAGATTGACCGAAACCGTCGTCTTCCCCGTTCCGCCTTTTCCACTTAAAACAGCAATCTTTAAGGCCATAACGCCTCCTCGTATATATGTATAAATTATATACATTATACTTCAATAGTTCGTTTTTGTCAAAT
>CAZVWW010000155.1:0-5029 GCA_964631265.1 uncultured Thermotogaceae bacterium | reverse complement strand
ATTCCTTCAAGATCGGGATATTTTCTCAGGAGTTCCTGCGTCTTCTGCTTGGCGAGATTGACATCTTCACCACACGGAATCCTTTCTGTTACGAGTTCCATCTCCGGATAGTTTTCTTTCAGATAATCCAGACCGACATCCGCCCAGAGATTGTGAAGGGGAACGGTGAGCCCGCCGACAAAAATGGCAAACTGACCGTCTCCGTCCATCGCCTGTGCGAGGGTTTCGAAGTTTTTCTGACCGAAGGCAACGTTGTCGATGACTTCGATGTCCCAGTCCGCACTCTTCTGGTCGGGTGATTCATGCGTAAGCACCACGATCCCCTTATCTCTTGCCTTCTGGAGAACCGGTTCCATGGCATCCGCATCGTTGGGGATGACGGCAATGGCATCCACGCCTTTTGCGATGAGGTCCTCAACAATCTTAACCTGCTGTGCCGGGTCGGCATCAGTCGGTCCAACCTGATAGGCGTTGACATTCAACTCGTCTCCGGCCCTTTCGACACCCTCTTCAAGCCTGTTGAACCAGGGTATACCCGTTATCTTAACAACAACAGCTATCTCCGGCACTTCGGCCAGAGCCATTACGGCAAACAATCCGACAAACAATACAATCAATACATTCTTCAATTTCATTGTAAACCCTCCCTTGATATTTCAACCGGTTTCCCGATTGTTTTTTCTATTCTTAACCTTCTTCAGTAATTATCCTGTCGATCTCTTCCGGCTTTGCCAGATAAAACGGGGCCACGGTTTCGTATTTGGATGAATCGATGATGAGATAATGCTGATCCGACCGGTTCAAAACCATACGCTTGATACTCGCCGTGAAGGGACTGAGCTCGTAAGTGCCGTTCTTGTAGGTTCCGCAGGAGAAGAAGAATTTCCTCACATACATGGATTCAACCATCTTCTCAGCCTTTGGCCCGATAAAGGAATTAAAGTCACTAAGCAGTGTCCCGCCGATCCCTTCAACTTCAAAGCTCTTCGATTTTGAAAGAGCATTCAGCGCATAAAGGCCGTTGGTTATCACCTTGAGTCTTTTAAACTCCCTGAGCAGTAGTTTCGTAAAGAGATAACAGGTGGTTCCTTCGCCGATGAAGATCAGATCTTCTTCCTCCACGTAATTCAGAGCATTCTCAGCAGCCTTCAATTTCCTCTGATAATGGTTCGACAATCGCTTCAAAAAGGATTTGTTCATGTTGGCATCCCCGTGGACAGCATTTTGCTTCGATTGAACAAACCCATAGCCGACCAGTATTCTGTTCTCATCCTTCAGTTCCTTAAAATCCCTGCGTAACGTCGCCATCGACACATCAAGTGCGTCTGAGAACTCTTCCGGAGCTATCTTTTCCTTTTCTTCCAGCATATCCATTATCTTCTTCTGCCGTTGAGCCTTACTTAAGGAAGCCATCCGATCACCTGCTAATATATTATCAGTTCAAGTATAGCATATTGACAACATGTGTTCAAATGAAGAATTACCCAATAAAAGCCTTCAGGTATGATTATAAAGATATATTTGCGATTAAAAGGCTTTTTTTAATCATAATATCGTTTTTTGTTGATTTTTGCATCTTTCCCGGGCTTGCATCATGCCTTATTATATGATAAGATATTATCAGTAATACGGTTTGTAAGATAACATATTCTCATTCTACGGGAGGCGTTATGCGTTATTTCTTAAGTATTGATCTGGGCACCATGGGAGTGAAGACCACCCTCCTGAATGAAAATGCCCACATCCTATCGAAAAAGAACCGTGAATACTGTCTTATCTCCTCAGCAAAAGATCAGGCTGAGCAGGATCCGCAAGACTGGTGGGTCAGCCTGGTTAAAAACTTGAATGAGATAAAGGACGAGGAAGAAAAGGCCTTTGCCAATATCGAGGCCGTCTCCATCTGTGGCCAGATGCACACACATGTCCATCTCGATCAGCACAACCGACCCCTTGGAAAGGCTATCACATGGCTCGATCAGAGAAGTGCCTATGTCATTGATCGATGGCAACAAACCGGTGAGTACACTGAGCTCTTTAACAGTACCGCGAATTTCCCGACGACGAGCTATACAGCACCGAATCTCGTGAGAACCCGGGAAAAGAAGCCTGAAATATTCAACCAAACGGCCCGTATATTGCTTGCAAAGGACTATATTAAATACAAAATGACCGGAAGGATGGCAACCGATCCTTCCGATGCGTCGGGAACGCTGCTCTACGATGTGGAAAGATTGAAATGGTCCGACGAGGCCTTCCGGATCACCGGTCTGAGCCGGACACTCTTTCCGGATGTACTGGATTCCACAGCCATAATGGGTCGAATATCCGGCAAAGCGGCTCTCGAAACGGGAATAAAAGAGGGGACACCGGTCATCAACGGAGGGTCCGATCATTCAGTGGCAGAGATCGGCTCCGGACTCTTTGAAAGCGGGTCGGCCTCCATCATCGTCGGAACCGCCGGTGTGGTGGCAACCTGCTCCGATGAACCGAAAAAGGATGAAAAGCAGCGGATCATCTGCTGGGCCTATCCCCTCAAGGGGCGATGGGACCTGCTCGGACTGACTCAGACAGCGGCCTCCTGCCTGACCTGGTTCAGAGACACCTTTGACGGGGGTTCTGATGATGAGATCTTCAACCATTACTCAACGATTGCCTCCCGGATACCGCCCGGATCAGACGGGCTCCTCTTTCTCCCCTATTTACTTGGAGAGAGGACCCCCTACTGGGACAGCAAAGCCAGGGGAATCTTTTTCGGCATAAGCATGAATCACCGCAAGGCCCAGTTTGTACGGGCAATCATGGAGGGGGTTATCTTTTCCCTGAAGAACTGCCTGGATGTCTTTCAAGAACTGGGGATTCAGACGGGCCGGATCAAGACACTCGGTGGCGGCAGTAAAAGCGGAGTATGGAAGCAGATCATGGCGTCTGCCATCAAGCGGGAGATTTACACCCTTGAGTCTGAAGAACCATCGGCTGTCGGCAATCTTGTCCTTGCAGGTCTGGGCACCGGACGTTTTGAATCAATCGATGAGGCAAAAAAAATCATTAAACTAAAGGATAAGACGGTCCCCGATGACAACGAAACGGGGATTTATAATGAGCAGTACCGAAAATACTTGACACTCTATGAAAGACTGAGCGATCTCTATTAATATTCCTGTCTGGAGGGGAAAATATGGAAAACAGCTATAAAAAGATTATTGTGGACTCGTGTAAGAAGATGGCGGGAGAAGAACTGGTTAAGGGAACCTGGGGAAATGTTTCCCTGAGAAAAGATAACATGATATACATCACGCCTTCCGGTTATCCCTACGATAAGATGAGAGACGATGACATCATGGTGATTGATTTTGAAGGCAACGTTGTGGAAGGCAATCACAACCCGTCATCCGAATGGAAACTTCACGTGGCAATCTACAAAGCAAGGGAGGATGTCGATTTCATCCTTCACACCCACCCGCTTTACTCATCGGTGGCCGCTGTGACAATGGAAGAGGTGCCATCCCTTATTGAAGACAGTGCCATGATTTGCGGCCCGAAGATCAACGTTGCCCAATACGGCGATCCGGGTACCTGGGACCTTGCCAATAACGCCGTCAAGGCCCTTGGCGAGAACAGTGCCGTCATCATGAGAAATCACGGACTTGTCAACGTCGGGAAGCGTTTCAGCGAAGCCTTCGCTTCAGCCAAAGTAACGGAAAAGAACGTGCAGATCTACATCGAAGCCCTGAAACTCAAACGGGAGATCTTCTATCTTCCCGAGGAAACCAAGAAGAATCTGAGACAAGTCTACAAAAAAATGTACAGACAATGACCTGATAAAATGGATAACAACGTCTTTTTATCTGTTGACCTTGGTGCCTCCGGCACTAAGGTCTTTCTATGTTATATAGCAGACGGAAGACTCGAGATGAAAGAGATTGACCGCTTCGTGAGTTATTGGTACACAAAAGAGGGCACACGGTACTGGGATGTTGAGAAGATCTTTGAACGGGTTGTGAAGGCCATCCGCCAAGTCCGGGAAAAAAACACCATCACATCAATCGGCTTTGACGGATGGGGGGTTGACTTTGTCCCCCTTGACGGTCAACAGAGAAAGCTCAGCGATCCGATGCAGTATTTTGAGATGTTCAAAAAACAAACGGTCATCAAAGCAGAAATGGAAAGATACAGAAGTTTCATTGATGATCAAGTTGTGACACAGTTTCAGCCTTTCAACACCATCTATCAATTGATATATCTGAGAAAGACAAACCCGGCACTCTTTTCAAGGATTAAAAAAATCGTCTCGATCCCCTCATACCTGTCCGGCCTCCTTTCAGGGGAATTTTTTTATGAATTCACACACGCCACAACCACCCAGCTGTATGATTATGAGAAAGGCAACTGGAACAGCGCAATCGTTGAAAAACTCAAATTTCCGGATTTTCTCCCCCCGGTTAAAAGGCCCGGAAGTATTATCGGCCGGTATGGCAACACCAATATCACACTTCCGGCAACGCATGATACGGCAAGCGCCTTTGCGTCAATCACTTCTCCGAAAGAGCGGACAATGATCGTGAGCCTTGGCACCTGGTGTCTGAACGGTATCATCATCAACAACACAGAAAAGCTCCCGAAACGCTTCATCAAGAAGAAGAACTATGCGGTTGAAGGCTGCCACGACGGTTCGATGAGAATCATTGCCAACACACCGGGGTTGTGGTTCTGGCAGAAGATCAGAGATGATCTGAAGTCCGCCACAGGAAACGATTACCAATTCAGTGATCTAACCGCCATGGCTCAAAAGGCCCCTCCCCATTCTGCTGTTATCGATATCGAGAAGAAAGAGTATATGGCCGCAGACTCGCTGATGGATCTTCTGCTGAAAGAACAGGGATTTCAAAACACACCGGACAATGTCGCCAGAATCCTGCGCACAATCCTGGAAGGAATCGCAGAGCGGATAAAACGCACCCAAGAAGACTTCGAACATAGACTGAGAATGCGTTTTGAAAGAATTCATATCATCGGTGGCGGTATCAAAAAC
>CAZVWW010000154.1:0-5032 GCA_964631265.1 uncultured Thermotogaceae bacterium | reverse complement strand
CGGAGACACCGGTTACACAGATGAATGAACCGAGCGGGAAACTCACATCGATATCCTTTAGATTGTTCTGCCTGGCTCCCTTGAGTCTTAAATATTTGTCGCCCGATGATCTTCTTTCCCCTTTCAGTGGTATTTTGAATATTCCCTTCAGATAATCCGAGGTCTGGGAATTTTTAATCTCATTTTTGAAGATCTCACTAACATTCCCCTGAAAGACAACTTCTCCTCCGTTGACACCGGCTGCCGGTCCGAGATCGACCAGATAATCGGAGCTCCTGATCACCTGTTCGTCATGTTCAACCACCAATATTGTGTTTCCGACATCCCGAAGTTCCGTCAGCGTTTTGATCAGTCTTGAGTTATCCCTCTGATGAAGCCCGATTGTTGGTTCATCCAATACATAAAGAACCCCCTGTAGTTTCGAGCCGATCTGTGTGGCAAGCCTGATCCGTTGAGATTCGCCGCCTGATAGCGTTGAAGCCCTTCTTCCCAATGTCAGGTATTCGAGTCCGACATCGAGTAAGAAATGCAGTCTCCTTCTGATCTCTTTTAAGACCTCTCCCGCGATCTTAGTATCTCTTTCAGACAAAGGCAGGTTCTCAATAAAATGATAGGAGTTCTCTATTGACAGATTTGTCAACCCGGATATATTCAACCCGTTAACCGTCACAGCAAGGGCTTCCTTTCTTAATTTTTCGCCCCCACAGGCCTCACAGGTTCTTTTCTGCATAAAATGGGATTCTATCCAGTCCTTTATGCCGCGTGAATGGGTCTGATGGTATCGTCGTGTTATGTTGTTGTATATCCCCTCAAACCGTTTGGAGGTTTCATAATGGCCTGAGTCGAATTCAAAACGCCTCTTAATCTTTTTATCTGTTCCATACATCAGCGCGTTTCTTGTGTTTTCCGAAAGCTCTCTCCAGGGTGTATTCGGATCGCCGCCGTATTCTTGACAGACCTTTTCCAGAAGCCGATACATGTAACCGTCCTTGAAAAAGGCAATGGCGCCTTCACTCAAAGATTTCTCCTCATCCACGAGCAGTTCCGGAATAACCTCCTGTTTGTACCCGAGGCCGGTGCATTCCGGGCATGCGCCATATGGCGTGTTGAACGAAAAGATCTTGGGTGTTATCTCCGGAATACTAATACCGCAGACGGGACATGAAAAATCCTCGCTGAATATCTGTGTCTTCGAAGTGTTGTAATCTTCAATCTCAACGAAGCCATCCCCTTCATCGAGTGCCAGTTCGAGAGAATCAGCGAGCCGCTGCATGTGATCCCTGTCTTTTTTCAACTTCATGCGGTCTATCATGAGCATGATGGTATGCCGCTTATTTTTCTCGAGGGATATCTCATCATCGAGATTGTAGACCGTTCCGTCAATCTTAATCCTCGAATAGCCCTTCCGCTTGAAACGCTCCAGTTCTTTCTTATATTCACCGCGTTTTTCGCGTGCTATGGGGGCATATATGATGATCCGTGCCTCTGTGGGCAGATCGCTGTAAAGGATGTCAACGATCTCGTCAACACTCATACGGTTAAGCTCCTCACCGCATTTCGGGCAGTGTGGAATCCCCAGATGCGCATAAAGGAGTCGCATATAGTCATATATTTCCGTAACCGTCCCGACCGTTGATCGGGGATTATGACTCACCGTCTTCTGATCGATGGCCACTGACGGTGACAACCCGTCGATCGATTCAACTTCCGGTTTCTTTAAATCCCCAAGAAACTGCCTGGCATAGGATGAAAGGGATTCAAGATATCGCCTCTGCCCTTCGGCATATATGGTGTCAAAGGCCAGTGATGATTTTCCCGATCCCGAAAGACCGGTGATGACCGTAAAAGAATTTCTTGGTATATCCACGTCAATGTTCTTGAGATTATGTTCTTTAGCGCCTTTAACGATTATTTTATTCAGCATCTATCCTTTTCACCTGTTCTGCAAGATATTCACTGGTCTTTTCAATCTCGTTCTGATCCTTTCCCTCCAGCATGATCCGGATAAGCGGTTCCGTTCCGGATTGTCTGATCAGCACTCGGCCTTCATTGCCCAGTTCATCTTTGACTTTATCGTTAATCGCCCGTAATTCTTCGGATTCCATGACATAATCCTTATCTTTGACAATGACGTTCTTAAGAACCTGAGGGAATCTCGGGATCTCATTAATCAGCTCCGAAAGCGCCTTTTTATAGTATTCCATCGTTTCCAGGACCGTCAGAGAAGTGATCAGGCCGTCTCCCGTTGTGTTCTTGTCGTAATAAATGACATGTCCCGACTGTTCGCCGCCGATAACAGCTCCGGATCGTCTCATTTCCTCGAGGACATACCGGTCTCCGACCCTGGTCCGCTTGAGTTCTATCCCGTTCTTTTTGAGATAAGTCTCAAACCCGAGATTACTCATGACGGTCGAAATAACCATATTCTTTTCCAACTTACCGCAATCCTTATAATAGCCCGATGTGATCGCCATTATCTTATCCCCGTCAACTTCTCTGCCCTTTTCATCAATGATGATACATCGATCCGCGTCACCGTCGTGGGCAATCCCGATATCAGCGGCATACTCCTTCACCTTTTTGGCAAGGCCCTCAGTATGCTGGGACCCGCATTCAAGATTGATATTAAAACCATCAGGAGAATCGTTGATGACCGTCACCCTGGCCCCGAGTGTTCGGTAAACTTCCGGGGCAATGGAAAAAGAAGCACCGTTTGAGGCATCAAAGACGATATGAAATGGTTTTTCTTTTGAGTAATTCCCGAGATCAAGTGTTTCAAAGTGCTTGAAGATCCATCTTAGATAATTTCCCCTTGCTTCCGGGAACATTCTTATATTACCGATTTCATGACGAGTGCCGGCTCTGAGCGAACCGGAGAGGATGATGTTCTCAATCTCCTCCTCTTCGTGATCCGGCAGTTTAAAGCCTTTCTTGATGACTTTCAATCCGTTATATTCAAATGAATTATGCGATGCCGAGATCATGACCCCTGCCGCATCAAACAGATCTGTTACCTTCGCCAGTGCCGGGGTCGGCATAATACCGCAACACATAACGTTCATCCCGCCTGATGAAGCGCCCGATGCAACAGCCGCCTCCAGCATGTCACAAGACACCCTCGTGTCCTTAGCAATCAACAGGCTCTTGATCCCATCCTTTTTCACTGTTTGAGCAACGGCGTTGCCAAGATGAAAGGCAAGGTCGGCGGATAGTTCCTTGCCCGCAACCCCTCTTATTCCATCTGTTCCAAATAGTTTTCTCATCGAAAGACCTCCGTGATTTTTATTGTTGAATCGTCTCCCTAAGATTTTTCGCATATGTCTCATACCGGGAATATTGTTCAAGACTGTCCAGGGCATCCAAAAGAGATTCATTCATGCCCCGTTTCTGATATATCTTGGTCAGATAGTAAAGCGAATGGGGAACATAGTTGCTGTCCTCTTCCCGGCTGATCAATCTCTTAAAGTCATTCTCAGCTGCATTATAATCGTTCAGATTGTATTCTGAAAGCGCTTTGTAGTATAGAATGTCATCCGAGTAACTGGTTGAAACCTCATTAGAAAGGATCATGGCCTCATTCAACTGTTGCAGCGATTGTTCGAATTGCTCTTCTTTGTAATCCGAATATCCCTGATTGTAGTATTGAGCTATCGCCTTTTGATAGGCCAATGTCCGCTTTCTATCGTAGACTTGATGCAAGTCTCCCAGAGACAGATTGTCCAGCTTAGCTTTCTGGAAGTATGAGGCACTTTCAATAACCTTTCCCGACGACAGAGCGTCTTCTCCCAATAGGAGGTATTTGTACTTAACGGCGTCCGCTTCCCCCTCAGGTATCGAATCGTATTTCTTTTCTCTGTCGAGTTTGGCCTTGAGATTCTCAATCTCTGAAAGTCTTTCATTCAGTTGATCCTCTAACTGGCTAATCTTCTCATCTTTCTTGGCCATTTCATTGTTCTTCTCTTCCAACCTGTCCTTTAAAGACTGGATCTCCTGATCTTTTTCATCTATTTCCGTTTGCTTTTCATTAATAACCTCAACACTGTTATCCGCCCGGGCTAACTGATCTCTTAATTCAGCCATCTCATTATTTTTTGATTCCAGTTTGTCTTCCAGTTCTGTTGAATGGCTAATCGCTTCATCCAGACTCTGTTGGAGCGAGGCAACTCTTTCACGAAGATCCTGAATCCGTTGATCCTCACTATCCTGAGAGGCCAGTATCTCATTCAATCGTTCAATCTCTTCTTGTTGTGCTGAGACTTGTTTCTGGTATTTTTCAATCTCGTTTTCATATTCTTTCTTGAGTTTTATCAGTTCCTCCTGATTAGTCTCCGCTGTTACTGTCCCCGTTCCTGAGTCTGTTTCCAGTTGATTTATGCGTTCATTCAATTCAGCGATCTTCTCGTCTTTCGCCTCAAGTGAGCTCTCTTTCTCATTCAACTGTTCTCTGAGGTCAGCCAGATTCTCATCCGACATACCCTCCAGGTTGCTTTGAGCTTCTTCGAGCTTTCTCTGCGCTTCTTCATACTCCACATCTCTTCTATTCAGCTGATTTTGTAAAGTACTGACCTGCTGCTGCAGATTCGCCCTTTGAACCTTGGATTCATTCAGCTCATTATTCTTCTGAGCAAAAAGCAGAAAAAAAGCAATAAATGCTCCCGCAAACACCAATGTGAGAACAAAGAACAGGCGGGCAAGTTTTTCCATAATAGATCCCCCTTATATAATTATTCATTTTCCGGATATTATTATACACCAAGTATTGGTATTAAACAGAATTTTTTCTTTCTGTAGTCAAAAAAAGACAACGGGAATGATTTCCCATAAAAAAAAGACACCCCTTATCTGACAATAAGGGGTGTCTCTTATGGTAGCCCCACGGGGAATCGAACCCCGACTTTCGGACTGAGAATCCGATGGACTAGCCGTTATCCTACAGGGCCATGCGCTTTCCGGTTTAACCGAAATAGCGATAAAAACAAAGCCAGGCGATACCTACTCTCGCATGGTATGGTGGCCATACTACCATCGGCCG
>CAZVWW010000153.1:0-5074 GCA_964631265.1 uncultured Thermotogaceae bacterium | reverse complement strand
TCTTCCGATCTATCTGGTTCTCTACGATACGGTTACGGGCGGAACGGGTTATCTGAAACATCTTATGAAAGAACCCGGAGCTGTTTTTGACATGCTCCAGAAGGCGATCGATGTGATGGAAAATTGCAGCTGCGAGAGCAATCCGGAGCATGACGGATGTTATCGCTGTCTGTTTGCCTATAAACTGAGCCGTTTCCAAAACGCCATCTCGAAGCAGGAGGCCTTGAGGATTCTGAGGGGGATCTTGAAAAATCGCGATAAGATTGAACGGATCAACACCATTGATGATATTGTTCTCACCAGCCTCTTTGATAGTGAGCTGGAAAAGATGTTCATTGAGGGCTTAAAACGCTTTTCCTCTTCTGATCAACCGGTTGAGTTAGAACCTGCAATTCACAACATGCAAGAGGGGTTCAAGCTGACTATCGGTAACAAAAGGCATTATTTCATTACCCAGCAGGTGATGCTTTCACAATCCGAAGGGGTCGCAGTTGATACACGGGCTGATTTTCTGATCGAGTCTCTGGACAGGAACGTCAAAGAAACGTTTAAACCGGTTGTGATTTATACTGATGGCTTTTCGTTTCACAAAAAGTCCGTGGGGGATGATTTTCTGAAGCGGATGGCCGTTGTCAGGAGTGGGCGTTACCGGGTCTGGAATCTTTCTTATGAAGATGTCAATTCGGCTTTTGAACACCAGGGTGCTTATTGTCCGGATTTCTTTTATCTGAATCATCCTGAAAAGAAAGTATTCAGGCAGCTGGCACATAAAACCGAGGTTTCAACCCCTGATGACATTTTAGATAAAAATCCCTTCGAGATGCTCTTTGAATGGTTGGCTAATCCCGGAATGAGTGTGGATTTTGAACACTTCGCTTTTATCAACAGTTTTCTCCATTCGATGAAGAAAAACGTTAAGTGGTCCGATTTGTATAATGTCATTGATGGGAATCCACTTTTTTCTTTTACTGATTCAGGAGATAGTCAGTTTGAGATTGATGAAGAAGTAATGACGGGGAGACCGGATCTGCGGCTCAAATATGCCACCCTTTATTTTCTTCTGCGTAAAAAGGATGTTCCAGACCGGGTATCCAGGATTCTGTGTGTGATTGATGACGAGGCATATGATCAGGACGGTTTTAAGAACGAATGGAACGGCTTTTTAAGAGCGTTTAACCTCTTTCAGTTCCTGGAGAGTTGTTTCTTTGTGACAAAGTCTGGAATCAAAGAAGGAATATACGGCTCTCTTTTATCTCATGACATCCAATATGAACGGGATGACCCTTCTGCCACCCGGCAGGAGGATAACTGGGAGGCCATTCTTGAAGATGTGATTGGCGATGAGGTACGCGCATTCGCTGAATCCTTGAAAGAAAAAGGGTACGATCCGCCGGATGAATTGGGATTTGAACTCTTCGACGGTAACGGGGAGATCGTTGCAGAGGCTGAGCTCTTTTGGAGAGATGAGAAACGCGTTTTACTCAGGCCGGACCAGCGTCATTATGAGGCTGTTTTTGAAGGCAAGGGGTATGAGACGTTAGTGGTTTAACTGATTCATCAATTGAGGGGAGTGTTTATGGGTTTGAATACTATAAGATGTGCGATATCAACGGATTTCTTTACGGCTTTTGCCGATATTCCCAAGAATGAACAGAAGAAGGTCTCCGAATTTATCACCAAGTTTCAGAATAATCCATCCTCTTCGGGAATCAATTACGAAAAGATACACAATTCGGCAGATGACAACATGAAGTCTGTACGGATTGACCGGGATTATCGCGGAATTGTTTATAAGCCGGATAAGGGGAATGTCTATCTGCTATTGTGGGTGGATTCCCATGACCGGGCTTATGAATGGGCTGAGAGAAAGAAGTGTGCTGTCAACAAAAAGACCGGTACCGTTCAGGTTTATGAAGCCGGCGAAGAAGAAAAGCGAGATCACGGCGAAGTGAAACATCTGGATGAAAGGCGGGGGATTTTCTCGGATATCAGCAAGAATAACCTGCTGAGGCTGGGTATTCCCGGGGAGCTTGTCAATACGGTTTGGGAGTTGAAGGATGAACTTGAGTTTGAGAAAAAGAAGAACCTCTTTCCGCCTGAATCCTATGAGGCTTTACAGTTCATCAAAGCAGGACTCTCGGTCGGAGAAGTGATCAACGAGTTGTTCTCGGAGGAGGATCCCGAAGGTATTGAGGAGAATGATTTTGAACAGGCTCTCAACAATCCCGGTTCTAAGCAGCAGTTTATAGTGGTGGACAGCGAAAACGAGAAAGAGCTCAGGGAGATACTGGGTGCCCCCCTGGACAAGTGGCGGGTTTTCCTGCACCGGTCACAGAGGAAGATTGTGGAACGTGATTACAGCGGTCCGGTAAGGATTCTGGGCGGTGCCGGAACAGGGAAGACCGTTGTGGCCATGCATCGGGCAAAACGCTTGGCTGAAAAAGTCTTTAACCGCCCTTCTGACAGGATCCTCTTTACAACTTTTACGGTTAATCTGGCAGCGGATATTAAAAACAATCTGAGGAAGATCTGTGACAGTGATGTGTTGAAGCGGATCGAGGTTGTCAATATCGACAGATGGGTCAATGAGTATCTGATGGCCATGGGTTATACTTACGATTTGAAATATGGGAAGGCAATCGACGACTGTTGGGAAAGGGCCTGTGCCTTTGCTCAGGAGGATACATCCTATGATGTTGCCTTTTTCAAGGATGAATGGGAACAGGTGATTGCACCGAAAGACATTAAAACCCTTGAGGAGTATCTGAGATGTTCCCGCCGCGGCAGAGGAACGCCGGCCGGTCGAAAGGAAAGAAAAAGGATTTGGCAGGTAATAGAAGAATTCAAGCATGAAATGAACAACGAGGGGATTCGGGATATTCATTCGATGATCATGGATGCCCGGGTGGTCCTCAGGAATAAAGGGGCTCCGAAGGATTACAGAACTGTTGTGGTGGATGAAGCGCAGGATATCAGCCCGCAGGGCTTCAAACTGCTGAGAGAAATGATGGGGGAGGAAAAACGAAATGATCTCTTCATTACAGGGGATGCCCATCAGAGGATCTACAATCAACGGGTCAATCTCAAACAATGCGGGATCAACATCAGGGGAAGGAGCAGGATCCTGCGTGTCAATTACCGGACAACCGAGGAAACCCGAAACTGGGCCTTTTCGGTTTTGAAGGGCGAGCGTTTTGATGACTTAAACGGCGGAGTGGATAGCGGAAAGGGTTATAAATCACTCTTCAAGGGTCCTGAACCTGACATTGAAACGTTTGCTACACAGGATGAAGAGGTGGATTATATTGCCAACTATGTCAAAGACCTGACGAAGCCGGATGAGAAAGGGAAGTTAAAGGCTGCCTCCCGGAATATCTGTATATGCGTGCGTACAAACAAATTGTTAAAGGCGTATAAAACGCTGCTGAGGCAAAGGGGCCTTGAAACCTACAAGATTTCCACGAGCGAGTCTGAAAACAGAACGGTTGAGTATCTAAGAATAGCGACCATGCACCGGGTCAAGGGCCTGGAATTTGATTATGTTATCATTGCCGCTGTCAATCAGGGAACGGTTCCGCTGACGTTCATCTACAAAGACGAGGAAGATCCTGTCAAGCGAAATCAACTGGAAAAATCTGAACGCTCCCTGCTCTACGTTGCCGCTACAAGAGCCAAAAAAGCACTTCTGATCACTTCCGGCGGGAGGGCGTCTGAGTTTCTGTCAGGGGAGTGAAACAGTAGAAACCGGAGGGACGGTTCTTGTGGTTAGTGAAATGAACTAACCACAAGAACCGTCCCTCCGGTTTGGTTTTATAATTGGTTTAATAAATTATGGTATAATCACTTATCACTTTGATTCATTAAACAGACTAACCCGATAAATGACAACATTAAAAAGTCTGACAGTCAGCCAGTATCGTTTGCTTTTCAGAGGAGGTTTAATTGTGCAAAAAAAGAAGGAACTCATGGAAGCATTAAAAAAGGAACGGGAACAACGAATTGCTCTTGAAAAGGAAAATCAGTACCTGCGGGCTTTAAAACAGGCCATGCCGGATCCCTTCTATTTTCGGGACATGGATTATAACGTTGTGGAGTGGCCAAAGCGGATCCAGGAGCTGACCGGTTATTCGGAAGAAGAGGCGAAACAGACAAAGTGCGGGGATATTTTCAAAGCGGTTGTTTGTGACGATTGCCCGACCCAAAAATGTGTGCAACAGAAAGACTTTTTAAAAGATGCAGAAGTCAGTGTTTACAATAAAGCAGGAGAGGAAAAGGTCACACTCGTTTCCAATGCTGGGGTATATGATAAAGAGGGGGAACCGGTCGCAGCCCTTGAGATTGTTAAAGACATCACATCATTGAAGACTCTGATCGGAAGTATCTCGGACAAATCAGAACAATTAAGTGCCGCCTCTGAGGAACTGGCTGCCTCATCGCAGGAAGTGGCCTCTTTATCCCATCAGGTTGAACAACAGACTCTGGGGGTTGCCGATCTTACCCGTGAGGGTTTGGAAGGTTCAAATAATGTTTTAGCGCAGACAAGGGAAGCCAATAAGAAATCTATTGCCATTGGGGAGTCTTTGAAGGAGGTTAGTAGCCTCATGGAGAAATCTGCTACAGAAACAGATGCATTAAAAAGTAAATCAGAGGGAATCATTAGAATAGTCTCCTCTATACAGGATATTGGATCGCAAACAAATCTATTATCTCTCAATGCGTCTATCGAAGCCGCAAGGGCTGGAGAAGCAGGCAAAGGATTCGCTGTTGTTGCTGATGAAATCAGAAAACTTGCCGTCAGTTCCAATCAATTTGCCAGTGAGATTAAAGGCACTATCGATGAGATTATGAAAACGGTATTATCCACAACAGAATATATCAAAAACACTCAAGACAAGATAGAGAAAAACGCGGATGAAATCCGTGGTTTCTTTGAGACCTTTGAAGTCATTAAAAAGTATTCAGAAGATCTGGTCACTTTGATCGAAACGATTCAGAAAAATGCAAACGAAACGTCTGATCTCAGCACTCAGCAAAAACAGTCAATGGATGAGGTTTCAAACGTTGGACAGGAAGT
>CAZVWW010000152.1:0-5086 GCA_964631265.1 uncultured Thermotogaceae bacterium | reverse complement strand
GATATCTGTTCAGTTCATAAGCGGTTATCACGTTATCTTTATCGATGTCGGCCTCACCGATAAATGCTTTCTTGAGATAATAGGAGACAATTCCCTCGTCGATGAACTGATTACCGAGATAAAAACCGGCGACACGGTCATCCCCTTTTAAAGTTGTAATGATGAATTCTGCATTCTGAACAAGCGCCTGCTGAAGCGCTTTTTTGTCAATCATCTCAAGGTCTTTCTTGTCGGTTCCGGGAAAAGTCCGGTCCATTGCAACAATCGTTTTTCCCTTAAAGGACTTCAACGCCTTGTTGAGTGTTTGATTGGTCAGGATACTCTCCTGATCCTCCGGATTCGCGTAATAGGAAAGCAATCCTCTTTCTTCATCGCTTTCCCCATCAACAGCATAACCGGAAAAATAGAAGAAGAGCGTATCCCCCGCCCGGGAAAACTCCGAGATATACCGGAGCTCCTCAAGGATCTTATCATCACTGATCCTCCCATTTGCCAGGATTGTTGTGTCGAACCCGTACTCTCTCATAACGCTTCCAAGCCTTTCAGCTGACTGTCTGGCGTTTTCAAGCGGTTCGAGATACCGGTACTCCTCAATTCCGACAAGCAGGGCGTAGTCTTTTGAAAAGACCGTCAAAACGATCAAAATCATCAATATTGTGGTAAATATTACTTTTCTCTTCACAAAGAATCACTCCTCGATAATAATCATTCCATCGTCAGACAAAAGAGCCTGGAATGGGTAAAAACCAGTATGTCATTAACCCCGTCACGGTCTATATCAGAGACGATACAAGTCTCTATCAGATGATCGGTGTCGTATGTGAAAAGCTCGTTCAGCTCCCGGTCCATGATGAGGACCCTTGTACCGTCCTTTGCAACGATCTCGTTGTTCCCGTCGCCGTCAATGTCGTTGATAAACTGGACGAAGGCGTCTTCAACACGGTGAAGGCGTTCGAGATTGCTGTTGAAAACCTCTATCGTCCCTTTCTCCCTCTGACAGCTATCGCTCCTCGCTGTGTAGACTATCTCTTTTTTCCCGTCGTTGTTCAGATCCGCAAAAGCCAGATAAGGAACAAAAGAGTCTTCTATACTCTTATAGCTGTACTTCACTTCGCCGGACTTGTCTAAAAGATAAAGTCCAGAAACCCCTGAATAATAGGTTTCCGAATGCAACTCCTGAACAAGCAGCTCCCAATCCCCGTCGTTGTCAAAGTCATCTACATATGAAAAGGACTGGCCTTCGTCATGGTTGTAAAACCCCACCCGATTAAAGATTTCTACGCCCCCGGCATCTATTACAATCGCCCGGAGAACCTCGTCGTCCTCCTCCAGATCAAATTCGGTATAATCGTCTTTGAAATGGGCGGTATAGACTGAGAGTCCGATTATTTCATCGTTATAAACCGATACGTCTTTGACGGTGAGTCCCGGATCGTAGAACCATTTCATCACGCCGTCACGGGTGTATCGGGCCACCCCTTTCCGGCTTTCCGAGTTCACGACAAAGAGAATGTCCCCGCCTTCAAAACGGTGGGCAGGAAAGAAATCGGTGGAATCGCTCAGTTCAGGACTTCTGAACGTGAGGGCCGGCATGGCGTCACTGTCCTGAAAGACTGCCGTTAGATAGTCCTGATTCAGCCGCCTTTCCCCTGTTCCGATCTCCTTTTTCAGATCATCGTCAACATCGTCAAGGAATCCGGTTTGTGGAATATAAAGGATATCCTCATAGGGGAGCCGGAAATGGTTCAAGACACCACCCTTGTGATCCAGGATCTGAATCCTGTCCGGCCCGGCTAAAAAGACGATCTCAAGATAAGGGTCAACATCAACATCCCCCGTCAAAAAGACATAGGTGCTGATCCCCCTCGTTATATAATGGTTTTGGAAACCCGGATAGCGGATGTTCATGGCCCATTTCTGACTGAGTTGTGTATAATCACCGGGCTTGCTCTGAAAGGGGTAATAGCTGGAGTTGCCTGTATCCCCTCTCGGATAATTCCAACCCGTTTCCGGTGGATTCTCCGGGTCAATACGTTCTTTCAATTTGAACATCACCCGCTCCGTTGCGCCGGGTCTCAAACTGATGTATTTTTTCTCATCGAGGTGTCCTTCAAGACGACAGGCGATCTCGTAGTTGCCAGGTTTCTTTTCAAGGGCTAACGGGGGCTTTCCGATCTTTTCCCCGTTGACAAAGACAGTTGCTTCCCCGTTGATACTGTTGATGTGGATAACTCCGTCAAGCGGCTCAAGCTGATCGGACGGGTTCGAGATAGATACCAGCTCATCGGCCGCTTCCGGCCCTGTGTGGATCTCCATACTCTGGCTATTCAGGTTTGCGTAGTCAACGGCAAATCTTTTGAGATATTCTTCAATCTCAGAGGCCGAGAGGGCCATGTCCCTGTTAAAATCGGCCTCCCCTTCCAGGGCCTTTCTGACAAAAAAGGCGGCCACCCCGTTTTCGATGTATCGGCTGCCAAAGTAGAATCCGTCGCTGGCCTTTTCCTGTGCCGAGCTGGATGTTATCAGCAGATCGGCAACCCCGGCAAGCCCTCTGGAAGTCTCCATGTCATTTTCCACTTGCATCTTTGGCTGGTCAACCCCCTGAAAGCAGGCATCGAGAACCACCATCTTTCTGCCCTTGAAAGCCGAAAGGGCTTCAGAGAGCTCGCTCTGAGTGACAACACTGTTCGCCCGTTCCGGGTTGGTGTAGAATGTCATGAGCCCGCGTTCATCCTGTGTCTCCCCATATAAACCATGTCCAGAAAAGAAGAAGAAAAGCGTGTCTTCCTCTTTTGAGAAGTTGGAGAGATAATCAATTTCACCAAGGATCTCCCCTTCGCTCAGCCGTTCTTCAATCAGATAGGTCGTTTTATAACCGTAATGCTCTAAAAGCCTTCCGATTTGTTCGGCATCCTTTATCGGGTATTTGAGCGGCTTGAGATACCGGTATTGGTTGATCCCAACCACTATGGCGTAGTCTGTTGACAGGGCTGTAAGAGAAAAAAGCATTCCGATCATGAATAGAATCATCATCTTTTTCATTTATCCGGATCCTTCCCATTTCCACAGTAATAGAAACGGAAGATCTTTTTTGCCACCAGCCCCTTTTTGACAATATCATAGTCATCTGATTTGAGGTACCGGGCAATCGGATTTTCTTTGTGATACCGTCCCCGGAGAGCCTCATAAACGAGCGTCTGCTTAATATACCCCAACCGGTTTGTCTCTCTCTGAAACCCGAAAAGGACAAACTGCTCCTCACCGCTGTAATCGCCTGTGAATCTGTAAACCGGTTCGATGAGATTTGTCTCACCCGCTTTCAGAAAGCTGTCCATTTCAGGATAATGATAGGGCTCGGGCCACAGGAGAAGATATTCTCCTCCGGCATTGACATGAAAGACATAGACATGCAGGTCCTTTTTCACACTGAAGAAGATGGCGGGCATGATATCGCCTGCCCTGTAGGTCTGTGTTGCCTGAGGAATCGTCAAGGTGATGATGTCTCCTGAAAAAGCGCTTGCGGTAATCATCAACAAAAACAGGACAAAAAGACTGACTTTGAATGGCATCGGCGATTCCTATTGTTTTTTTTCTGTTAGGATTTCGAAGATCTCGATCTCGTTCGTCTCTTCTGACATCAGATCATCAATGCTGACCCGACTGGAGAGGCCTCCTTTTTCTAATTCTATTTCATAGTTCCCCGACCTGTCAACATAGAACGTTATCCCCGAATTTCCTATCTCGACGCCATTCAACTTGACCCTTGCATCTGAGGGGTGTGTTTCAACGATGACCTTTATCACTTCACCGGCAACAGCTTCCGATTTGTATGTTGTTTCGGCAGACAGGCCCGGATCCCTGTTAATCGCCACCCATTCGCTGTCAAGCATGGCTCCCCCCTGTTCCGGGTCGAAAACCAGCTCTTGAATCCCCTTTATCGGCGGGTGGTTTACAGCGTTGACACTAAGATATTTAATGCGTGTTTCTTCTCCCTTATGAATCGTCACTTTGGCAAGAAAGTTGGTGCGAGGATGCTCCAGGTTGCCTTTTTCCAACATAAACCATCCGGCTTCGTCAGTTGTGCCTTCCATGAAAATTCTTTCCACGGCACAAAAAGAACCGGATACTTCAACAAAATCCAGTGAATGAACCTCTATAGTGACCTCCGGCAAGCGTTCTCCCCTGGTATCGACTACCTGACCGTAAAGAACGTTTGGATAAGGCGGTTGGTCTTCAGATGCTATTAAGATTAATGGCATGGATAAAAGGCATAAAACGCCGAAAAAGACAGATGCTTTTTTCATCATTGAAATTGCCCCCCTTACCAAGACCATTTTCGGGGTTCAAATAGAAAATAGAACTCCCCGTCGGGAACATTGTCAAACCTGATCTCCCAGCATTTTTTCTCTTCTTTTTTTACCGGGTCCTTAACGATAGGACAATGTGAAGGATCTGTTGGAAGCAGTAATCCCTTGGGCAGGCATCTCTCCCCGTTTGCTTCTATCCGGATGATCACGGCACTCTCCTTGTTCTTCAATTCAACTCTGACGGGAATATCATCATCAACCGTTTCGATTGTTTTAAGCTTGATGATCTTTTCCGCTCCGCCGGCTCTTGTTTTCAGATAACCCTTTGCATAGTCGAAAGAGCGTTCGCAGAAGAGTCCGTTTAGTTCTTTTCCTTTCAACAGGAATCGTGAAACCCTCCTGCCGTTCGCAGAGCGATCATTCATGTAAAAAAAGAACGCTCCCCCCGTTTGCCGTTCCAGGGTATGCGCCCAGTTTAAAAGCCTTTTCTTCTCCTCCGGATTTTCCCTCAACGTGCTTTCATACAACAAAAAATCTACAGCCGAATCCAACACACTGTTTCCGGTATATCCCGCTTTTTCCTCTTCAACACCACACGTTACAGCTTGTCCTCTCATCGATTTATCACCTGTTTTTTAAAAAGGTGCGAATAATCCCAATCAACCTTTATTATAGCAGATTTTTGTTTTTTTCCTTTTGGGTTTGTGTTAACACGGTATATAATGGAAATCAGAGGGACAGGTCCCTTGATTACGAATTCATAATCAAGGGACCTGTCC
>CAZVWW010000151.1:2024-5117 GCA_964631265.1 uncultured Thermotogaceae bacterium | reverse complement strand
TGAATGTACATTGAAATTTACGACGTTATTGGAAGAGAAGTATTGGACTCAAGAGGGAATCCCACGGTAGAGGTTGAGATTCAGCTTGAAGACGGAACACTCGGCAGCGCCATTGTCCCCTCAGGGGCTTCAACAGGTCAGTTTGAGGCTATCGAGATGAGAGACGGTAATGAGAGATACATGGGCAAGGGTGTTCAAAAGGCGGTTAAGAATGTCAACGATATCATCGCCCCGAAACTCATCGGGCTCGATGTCTTTGATCAGACGTTCATCGACAAGATGCTCATCGATCTTGACGGCACGGACAACAAGGCCAAGCTCGGCGCAAACGCCATTCTCGGCGTTTCAATGGCTGTTGCAAGAGCGGCGGCAAATGCCCTGGATGTTCCCCTTTACAAATACCTCGGCGGTGCAAACGCCAAGACGATCCCCGTCCCCATGATGAATATCATCAACGGCGGGGAGCACGCGGATAACAGTCTCGATATCCAGGAATTCATGGTCATGCCGGCCGGTTTCTGCTGCTTCCGTGAGGCATTACGGGCAGGTGCTGAGATATTCCACAACCTGAAGAAGATCCTCAAAGAGGGCGGTCACATCACGTCAGTCGGAGACGAGGGCGGCTTTGCGCCAAATCTTGGTTCCAACGAAGAGGGCCTCTCCGTTATCGTCAAGGCCATTGAAAAGGCCGGTTATAAACCGGGCGAACAGGTCCTTATTGCCATGGATGCCGCCGCTTCCGAGTTCCACAACGACGACGGTACCTATCACGTTGACGGCGAGGACAAGACAGCCGATGAACTGCTCGACTACTACAACGAACTGGTTGAGAAATATCCCATCATCTCGATCGAGGATGCCTTTGACGAGGAAGACTGGGATGCCTTTGCCAAGATGCAGAAGAAAATGGGCCACAAGGTACAGCTCGTGGGCGACGATCTCTACGTCACCAACATCAACCGATTGAAGAAGGGCGTTGAGAAAGAGGCTTCCAACTCCATCCTGATCAAGTTGAACCAGATCGGTTCTGTCACCGAAACACTCGACACCATCGAATACGCCAAGACGAATAACATGACCAACGTTGTCTCACACAGATCTGGAGAGACCGAGGACACCTTCATCGCCGATCTCGCCGTTGCCACAAATGCCGGACAGATCAAGACGGGCTCCCTTTCCAGAACGGACCGGATTGCCAAGTACAACCGGCTCCTCAGGATTGAAGAGGAACTCGGGGACGCAGGCGTTTTCAAAGGCAAAGAGGCCTTTTACTCAATTTCTGAATAAATAAAATGATATCACCGGAGAGCGGGTATTTCCCGTCTCCGGTTTACTTACAATATTAACGGAGGTGCAGTCGTATGAAGACTATCATGGCCATAATGGTTGGCAGAAGAAAAGAGACCGCAGAGAAGGTTCAGAAGCTCCTGACCGGGTGGGGTTGTCTGATCAAGATGAGACTCGGATGCCACGAGGGCGTCCTGGACAACTGTTCCGATGAGGGCCTGATCATCCTTGAACTCGTGGGCGATCCCGAAAAGCATGAGGAACTCGCCAGAAAACTCAATCTGATCAAAGACTGTTCAGCCGAGTTTATGAGATTATCACTGGATAAGTAGTTTTTTTCTTTTCACTCTAAATGGATTCAACTCCAGAGTTAGGAAAAAGGGGAGCGGCTCGACACGCTGCAGGGATTGCGGACAAAAGACAGTCCGTAGAAACGAGGCCGATTCACTCCCCTTTCCCCGGTTGGTTATCCGGTTCTTCAATCACACTTATCCCGAAAGGAGTCCGCATGAAAATAGGCGAATTTGCCCGAAAGTTTGATCTGCGCATCGACACAATACGCTACTACATCGACAACGGAATGATCCTGCCCGAGAAACGGCACGGGCAGTATAAGTTTGATGATAAATGTATTGAGGACATGAAGCTTATCAGAGAACTCAAACAGATGCGGTTCAAGATCACCGAGATTAAGAAGATCCTCTCTTTCAAACGCCTCACCAATCTGATTGACAGAACGAATCTGGCGTACTACGCGGGGTTCTTCTCGGAGAAGCGCGAGGACCTGGTTGAAGAGAAAAAAGAGATAGAAGAGGCCATCAACAACATCGATAAGAAGCTGAACGAGATCGATACGATGAAAAAGACCCTGAAAACAAAGATCGGGATCCCCCTCTCTTTTTTCAACTTTCTGTACTGCCCCAAGTGCCAGAACACCCTCAAATTGTACGATGCCACCGTGGACGGCAATGCCATTTACAACGGGGAGCTTAAATGCGAATGCGGTTATTCCGCCGTTATTGAAGACGGGATCATCATCACAGAGACCGCTGAAAAAGAGGCGGAACCGATCATGGAACCGAACAAGATCTCTCCCGAGGACTATCTCGAGCAGACAGACACCCTCTTTATCAGCTTTACGCAAAAATCGTTTCAGTGGGTGACAAAGCGGATGCAGGTTGAAACCATGAAGGACGACTGGATCGTCGAACTCGGTACTGGAAACGGAATGGTTATGACAACGCTGATCAAGGAACTCGACGAGTCCAACACGTTTATTGCCACCGACATCAATCCCGATCAGTTGAGAAGGACCAAAACCCTTCTTGAAAAGAACGGCATCGGGCAGAACTCGGTCTTTATCGCCTGTGATTATTCACAGCTGCCGCTCAAAAGGAATACCATCGACTGCGTGCTCGATATCTTCGGCACAACGAATCATGTCTTCCAGAATCAGGAATTTCTCATCGACCACATTGAACCCTATATGAAAAAGGGCGGGATATGGTACGGTACGTACATCTACCTGAAACCGAGATCGTCAGAACTGAACCCCGAGTACCGGAACGTCAGAAAGATGTTGATGCTTGAGACGATCAAGGATTCTCTGAAAGACTTCGAGATTTTGGAAGCGTCCACCTTCGGTTTCACCAAATCCAGAGGCGATCTCTCCAACGTCTTGAAGAAAGACTCCAAGATACACCAGTGGGCCTGTCAGGCTCAAAAGGTTTAAAAGGTGTACCGGGTTTCGATGACCTTTCCGACCAGTTGGCAGTCGCGTTCCCATTCCTGCGGGCTGTAGAAGAC
>CAZVWW010000151.1:0-1924 GCA_964631265.1 uncultured Thermotogaceae bacterium | reverse complement strand
AGCAGGTATTCAATCGAGCAGCCGAAGAGACGGGCGAGTTTAATCACAACCTTCTTTGACGGGCTTCTGACCCCTCTCTCATAAGAAGAAATCGATGACATATTCAACCCGAGCGCTTTCGCCAGCTCGGACTGGTTCATCCGATTTTCCTTTCGGAGCCTTTTCAATCTTTCCCCTAATTTTGAATTAACCGGTCTTTTCGTCATATTGACACATCCAATGATAAGCTTTTCAGGAACAATTATATCATAAAAAGGGGCTCATAACCACACTTTTTCATACTAATTGTACGAAAAATATCATTCTTCAAATCTTTTCAGAGTCTTAACTTGACAAATTGTACGAATCAGTCTATAATTGGTTCGAAAATCATAGAAAGACATACAAACCCCACACTTCCCCACCCCCCTCCCCGGGGGTTCTTTTTTTGGTATAATGCCCTAAATAACAAAAGGAAGTGATTGTTTTGCCAAAGAATCTTTTATATGCCCAGTCCGGCGGGGTGACACCGGTTATAAACGCCTCGGCATACGGGGCGATCAGGGCGGCCCTGACCCTCCCGCAGATCAACGAGGTGTACGCTGCCAAGAACGGTATTCAGGGGGTTCTCGACGAGCAGCTTTATCATCTCAACGCAGAAAGTCCGAATGAGATTGAAAAGATCCCCTACACACCCGGCGGCATCTTCGGATCGTGCCGGGTCAAGATCTCCTCCCGCGAGGGAGGCCCCGACCGGGAAAAATTGGAGCGGATCTTCAAGGTCTTCCGGGCGCATGATATCGGGTACTTTCTTTACAACGGTGGAAACGACTCCATGGAAACCGCTCACGCCATATCAACCTACGCAAAGGAGAACGGACTGGATCTGAGAGTCATCGGGATCCCCAAGACCGTTGACAACGATCTCCTCTACACGGATTACTGCCCCGGATATGGCTCCGCCGCCAAATTCACGGCAACCGCCATCCTGGAGGCCACAAAGGATTTGAAATCCATGGCCGCCTCTTCGACAAAGGTCTTTATCCTCGAGTCCATGGGACGCCATGCCGGATGGCTCGCCGCCTCCTCAGCCCTCTCAAGGATCAACGGGGAGGCCGGCCCGTCCGTTATTCTGCTGCCCGAGATCCCCTTTTCAGAAGAGGCCTTCCTCACACGCGTTGAAGAGGAGATCCAAACAAAAGGATTCTGTTCCGTGGTGGCATCAGAGGCGTTGAAAGATGACAACGGGAATTTCATCTCCACCGCCGGCTACACCGATTCGTTTGGAAACGTTCAACTGGGAAAGATATGCTTCACATTGGAAAAGATGGTGAGAGAGAAGCTGAACGTCAAGGTACACACCGGCCTCCCCGACTATCTCCAGCGCTCCTCGAGACACATCGCAAGTCTCGCGGACTGGCAGGATGCCATAGAGGCCGGTGCCCGCTCCGTCTTCTGGATGGTCCGGGACGGCTTGTCGGATATGATGACCGTTATCATCCGGGACATGGGCACCCCGTATATCCGGCATTTCGACTTCGTTCCCCTCTCCAGGATTGCCGGAAAGACCAGAACCCTGCCGGCCGAGTACATCGATGCCGAAGCCCTCAACGTCACCGAAGGTTTCATGGAATACGCCCTCCCCCTCATCAAGGGCGAGGCGCCGGATAATTACCATCTTGGCATACCCGTCTATGCCAATCTGAAGTATGTGATGGAGAAGAAGAAGGTTGATTAAATAGAAAAAGGGCGGTGACGCCTTTCCGGAAAAGGTGTCACCGCCATGTTGGAAGGGGGGACAACGCTCAAAAACCGCGGTTTTTCATTATATTATACCCCTGACCGGCAAGCGCGTCGCATGACTCGAAATCAGGGGGATAGGTCCCCCTTCCGGTGACTACCGATGACTGATTGTCGGCATGAGAGAAAAGGTGATAACCTTTAC
>CAZVWW010000150.1:0-5140 GCA_964631265.1 uncultured Thermotogaceae bacterium | reverse complement strand
TGAATGGAACGACCTCATGTTGTGCATTATTATTCCAGTGGCGCTTTCCATAATGAATAAGCAATAGCTCTTCTTTTGATCGCCTTTTCATCTGTTCCACAGAAACAGAGTGTCAAAATAACCAGATAAGGACATGAACCAGGGGACTCATGACCGGACTGTGGCTTTTGCACCCTCGCTTCAGGAAGTGCTGGGACATGCAGCCAGATAAAGAGTTTGTATTTTAATCTATACCCCAACCCCTCAAAGCTTTTCGCAAAGATTAAAGAGATTCAAACTTCAAAAATCGGTTATTATATGGTAGAATATAATGATACGCAGAGGCGCCGCCTCTTTTTTTATAATCTTTATGTTAATGTTATCAAAAATACGAATCGCTATAATATATATACAAAACTCTATTTATTAAATACAAATTATTTATATAAGATACAGTTTAAGAAAACGTTCACCATTCAACTCAGCACGGAACCGTACCCGAAACACAACATCAATTAGGGAGGGAGTAGTATGAAGAAGTTCTTATCGTCGTTTATCACCTTCTGGATTATATGGTCGGCCCTCGCCGGCTTTGATCCCCGTGAAATGCTTGTCGGCGCTGTGGTCTCGCTCGTCCTCGCTGTTATTGTCTCTCGTTATCTTGCCTTTTCCTACGATCTCAGCATCTTCCGGCGTGTCTTTCTTTTCATCTTCAAGTACATACCCGTTTTCCTTTACAGAATGGTCCTGGCCAATATCGACATGGCCGGGCGTGTGCTCAGCCCGCACATCCCGCTCGAACCGGGATTCGTCAGGATCAAAACGGCTATCAAGGGAAAGGCGGGAAGACTCGTCCTGGCCAATTCCATCACCCTGACCCCGGGCACCATGTCGGTTGATGTGGACGGAGACTACCTCTACATCCACTGGGTGGCCGTAAAGGGCAAGGGGCCGGATGATTATGCAAAAGAGATCGCCGAACCGTTTGAGAAGATACTGGGGGGGATTTTCAAATGATAAACATTATTGTTTTCTTTCTGGCCGGTTTCGGAGGCTTCTTCTCCATCCTGAGGATCATACTTGGCCCGACTGTCGCAGACAGAGCGGCAGCCCTTGACACCATGAATGTGGTGATAACGGGCTTGATCGTCTTTCTCGCCCATATCTTTGACAGGTCACTCTACCTCGACATTGCCATTGTCTACGGCGCCCTTGCCTTTTTGGAGACCGTGGTTTTGTCACGGTATCTGGAGGCTGATCAAAAATGACGATACTCGGCTATATATTTGTTGTCATCGGGGCCGCCTTTTACGCCTTGGGAGGACTCGGCATGTTCAGGATGCCGGACGTCTTCAACCGGCTTCAGGCCGGCACAAAGGCCACAACACTCGGCACCATCACCTTGCTTTTCGGTGTGGGCCTGCTCCATCCCGAATGGATGCTCAAAATCCTGTTGATCATCGTCTTTCTGACCATCACCAACCCGGTGGGCAGTTCCACTCTTGCCCGTGCGGCCTATCTGGCAAAGGTCAAGATGAAAGCCGGCAAAGATGAGTTAAAGTCCCTGTTGAACGGAGATGATTCAAATGATTGAGATCATCAGCCTCATCGTTGGCGGCTTTATGATCCTGTTCGGGATCCTGGCCGTTGAATCGAAAAAGCTGATCACCGCTGTCATCTATATGTCGCTCATGTCATTGCTGTCGGTGGTCTCCTTCATCATTATGAAAGCACCGGATGTCGCCATCACAGAAGCCGTTATCGGTTCCGGTCTGGTGACGTTCCTCTTTATCATCACTTTGTTGCAGGTCAAGAAGGCAGGTGATGAGAAATGAAGAAGATAATGGCCATCCTGTTGACCGTTGCTGTGGCGTTCTTTGTCTTCTCCAATCTCTACAACACCGATTCAGATAAAATGCTCTTCGGTGATAACAACCCCGAAGAGGCGGTCTCACAACAATATGTTAACAAGTCCGTTGACCCGGAGAGGGCCCGGCCGGAGACCGGCTCAGCCAATATCGTGACGTCCGTTGTGGTCAATTACAGAAGCTTCGACACCCTCGGGGAGATCACCGTACTCTTTGTCTCTGCGCTCGGTGTCGCTCTGCTGGGCGGTGTGCTCCGGAAAAAAGTCACCTTTCAATACAAACCGGGGTTCATCCTCAATCAGGGGATGACGATCATCGCCGGCATTGTTCTCATCACCGGTATCTACATCTTTGTCCATGGCCATCTCTCACCGGGAGGCGGTTTCCCCGGCGGGGCCATGATCGGGTCGGCGTTCCTGCTCATGTATCTGAGTGATGAGACATTCAGGGCCAAAATCACCGGCTTCAAGATACTGGAGGGAACCGCGGGCAGTTTGATCCTGATCATCGGGCTTGTCGGGCTCTCCACCGGCGGATACTTTCTCTACAACTTCCTGCCGAACGGCACCATCGGCGATCTGATCTCTGCCGGAATCGTGCCCGTTCTCTATGTCCTGGTGGGCTTAAAGGTCGGCTCGGAAGTGTCCAACATACTGGGAAACTTTTTCAGCGGGGAGGTTGAACAATGAGTCAATATCTTTATATCGGACTGATGCTCGTTGGCATATACGGGCTGCTGTCACAGAAGAATATCATCAAGCTGATCCTATCACTCAACATCCTGGAACTGGGTCTCAATCTCTTTATCATATCAACCGGCTACAGCGGGGGGAACAAGGCCCCCATCATCGTTCTCGGCAACGAAGGCGGTTATGTGGATCCCCTCCCCCAGGCCATTGTGCTGACGGCTATCGTCATTGGACTCGGCGTCACCGCCGTGGCCCTCATGCTGGCGAGAAATATTTACAAAAAATACGGCACCTATGAAATCGACGAGATAAGGAGGGATGACGATGATTAACCCTATCCTTTTAATCGCCTTGCCACTACTGGCAGCCTTCCTCTCGGTTTTTCTCAAGAAACTCTCCTGGGTGCTCCTGTTCGGGGTTGGTCTATTCAACGCCATCGGCGCCTTTTTCATCCAGAGGGGATCGTTCATCATCGGCGGCTGGCAACCGCCGTTTGGCATTAATCTGGTGGTCGATGACTACTCGTTCCTCATCGTGGCCGTGATCAACGTGCTCTTTCTGCTCACCCTCATCAACGGGGTGCTCGAGATTGGAAAGAATAAGACGGTGCTGCTGGTTATCCTGGCCGGTATCAACGGTATTATCATGACCGGCGATCTCTTCAACCTCTTTGTGTTCATGGAGATCATCGCCGTCAGTGCCTATATCATCGCCGCTTCAAACAAGCAGTTCTACGCCGCCTTCCAATATCTGGTCCTCGGCACCCTCGGCTCCGTCCTTTATCTGTTCGGGGTTATGATCCTCTACGGGACGGTTGGAACGCTGAATATGGCCGATATTGCCTCCAAGTTGCCTCAGATCAGCAACACGGTCAAGCTCCTGGCTTTGACCCTGATCTTCTCCGGGCTAGCCGTTGAGGCAAAGCTCCTGCCGTTCAACGCATGGGTCAAAGGCGTCTACTCGAACGCCAACACGTTAACCGGCCCGCTCTTCTCAACCGTTTATGCAACGGTCTCCGCCGCGCTCTTCGGACGGATCTTCGGCCAGATCCTGGTTCCCGATAACCGGCTTGTCTTTGCCTTTGTCGCCCTGTCGCTGATCACGTTCCTCTTTGCCGAGAGCTCAGCGATGGCTTCCAAAAAGCTGAGAAGCATCCTCACCTTCTCAAGTGTTGGCCAGGCGGGACTTATCATCACAATGTTTCTCATCGGCGGATTTTATGCCGCCCTTATACAACTTATGAACAACGCCTTTGCCAAGACCGTTATGTTCTCGGCAGCGACGAAGATCAACAAATCAAACGGGGATGATACCGCGGTCAATCTCCAGGGATTCTTCAGAAAGCATTATCTGCTGGGGTTTGGTTTTACGATCTCCGCCCTCTCACTGATCGGCCTGCCACTCTTTTTCGGCTTTTACGGGAAGATCATGATATTGCAAAGCGGATTCGGCTTCAACATGTGGGTTCCCGCCTTCATCCTGATCGGCAGTATGATCGAGGGAATCTATTATATCCGCCTGCTCGTTACGCTCTGGAATCCGGGCAAGGAAGGCGCTGAATCCTCGGCAACCTATCAGTCCGGGTACAAGCTGCTGAATGGCTTTTCGATATCCCTGATAGCGGTTCTCGTCGGGATACTCTTTGTTGTCTCGGGAATCACCCCGGACTTTATCACGGAAAATATCGACCGGGCGGCAACGACCCTGGGCGATACACCGGCGTATCTTTCCGGTGTCATGGGGGGGATGTAGTATGGTTCTTAATCATCTGATTACACTCGGACTCGCCGGCGCAATGATCATCTACGTGTTGACCAAGCTGAACAAACAGTTCGGGGGCTTTTTGACAATCCTCCTCTCGGGCTACATGCTCTTCTCGGTCTACGGCCTGCAGAACAGCGCGGGTGAACTGTTTGAGATCATCCGTTTCGGAGAGTTCGAACTCACCCTCATCACCTCGAATGCTGCCTGGTTCTTCTCGGTAGTTTTGCTGCTGACCTATTTTCTCGTCTCCTTCTTCAACCCGTTCTGGATGAAGAAACTGATCAATCCGGCAGCCTATAACCTCCTTTTCATCGTCTCCATGACCGCGACACTGGGTGTCTTTTATGCGAAGGACTTTCTGACACTCTTCATATTCTACGAGATGGTGGTCTGGGCCTCTCTGTTCATCATACCGATGGGCAAGTCCAGGCAGTCGCCGGTGCTGTATTACACCATCAGCACCATCGGCTCGTTCGCCATGCTCTACGCCATATTCTATCTCTACACAACATTCAATACCTTTGATATCAAGACCATAGCAGATGGTTTAGCCGCCTCCGAATCAGGCGAGTACATCGGTGTTTTCTTCATCCTGATAGCGGGGGGGCTGACAAAACTGGGGATCTTTCCCTTCCACACCTGGCTTCCGGCCGCACACGGAAGCGCCCCGCATACGTTCTCCCCGGTTCTTTCGGGCGGGCTGGTGAAGGTCGGCGGTTTCATCGCCTTTACAGCGGTGACGGTCATCCCTTCGATGAACCTTTTTTCGGATCATTTGGTGGTAATGGGGGTTCCGTTTGAACATTACCTCATCATGCTGCTCGGGGGCATCAGCATCGT
>CAZVWW010000149.1:0-5143 GCA_964631265.1 uncultured Thermotogaceae bacterium | reverse complement strand
TCAGGAACTGGTCAAATCCGTTAAAAAAGCCCGGATGGAACATCTTCCGTTTGGGTTTTTTTCTCCAAATCATGACTTATATAGAGAATGTTTTCAGCAAAAAGAACCGTCCCCGCTGCTGAGGAGGTATGATTATGATAAATACAACAAATTATGAAAATGTAAAGGGTGAGGTTTCTGGTGCTTTCTTGTATGGAATTATAAACGCATTTTATGAACTCAATTCAATTTTTGATGTCGGTTTAAATCTTCCGCGAGTTAATATTGAAGAATGGTATCCGTATTCGTTGTTTATTGAAACAATTGAATCAATAGAAAAGTCCCAACCATCCGAAGAATTGATGTTTCAAGCTGGAATTCATTTCATTAAAGCATGGTACCACGACGGTCCGGGTAAGGAAATGATCCATTCAACGCTCGACTGGATTCATGCCCATGATGCAAGTGGCGGATACAATAGTGTTGTACGCGGTGGTACCCGCAATGAAATTGGGTGGTCCGTTATGAAGTTTTTTGATGAAGAAAAAGGGATTGCTGTTTATGAAAATGTTATGCCACTTTACGGGAAATTTCTTCAAGGGCTTTTTTATGGCGGTTGTATGATTTTTGATGATGTCGAATACGTGAATGTGTTTATTGATGAGCACCCATATGAAGAAAATCCAGTTTTTATCAAAACTATGGTAACTGTTCATTATCGTATTAAACCTAAAGATAGTGTAATTGATCTTGAGGAAAAGATAGATAAGCTGGAGTTAGGTGATAAACTTGATCTTGATAGCAGAGAAATAGAGAGTTTAATCTGGCGATACAAATCTCTGAAAATATCAAAAAAGATTTCAGATAACTATAATCGTCAAATTAATTCAGTTCTTGCTAAATCAATTTCATATATTCAAGAGCTTTCGATAACTGACGGATTAACGAATCTCTTTAATCGCCGTTATTTTGACAGGATCTTTCCAAAAGAAATTAATTTATCAAAAAGAAAAAACCAGTTACTGTGCTTTGCTATTCTGGATGTTGACTTTTTTAAGCTATATAATGACACATATGGACATCTTGCAGGGGATCAGGTACTTATAAGTATAGCAGATGTACTTAAAAAGCACCTTAAAAGAGCAGATGATTATTGTTTTAGATTGGGTGGTGAAGAATTTGGAATAATTCTTCATACAGAAAGTGTTGAACATTCGCTAAATTTTGTGAGAACAATATTAAAAGCAATCGAAAATATGAGGATAGCCCATAAATGTAATAAGACTAGTCCCTACGTCACTGTTTCAATTGGCGTTGCTTGTGAATATGCAGATAAAATAAAAGATGGTGATGATTTTTACAAACAGGCAGATGAGTTACTCTATAAAGCAAAAGAAAATGGAAGAAATAGAGTGGAAGCTGTTGGCCGTTGAGAAAAAATGAAGCATTGTTGGTCAGCGTAATGATTGTATAGAAAAAGATATCGGGGATGAAATATCTCTGGGAAAAAAGCTACGACATTTAAAAGCCGATATACAATATTTCCCGGAGGGACGGTTTGTCCTACAGTTTTATCTCAACGGTTTTGCCTCTTTCATACTTCCCCACCGGCTCGGTGTATCGGTTTGATTTGTAAAAGATGAGGTTGTCTTTTCGCGCGTTTCTTGTTATAATCGTTTAACTGGTATTGTTTTTTATTTTTTGGTGAACCGGTCTGAGGTATGCTCGCTCTTGGGTGAATACATCGGCCGGTTTTTTCTTTGTGGTCGCATGTACTTTGCCATTTTCCGTCCTTTCCAGCCAGGCGAGACACTCGGTGTTAAAGGCCTCAATGGTCGTGACTTCACGATGTTTGGCGAAGTTCTGCTTGACGAATTTGACGACCGCTTCGCCCCGTCCTTTACTTTCGGAGTCTGCACTCCGGCAGATGTAGATCTTGAATCGCGCTTGTTGTCGGTAGCGTTCAAAGTCCTCGGTGTAAACAATGTCTCCAAAGTTCTCCCTGACGATGAGCAGTCTGTCCTGGTCGAATATGATCTCCTCAGGTATGCCTCCATAGTAATTGAAGGCCATTTCATGGAATGCGATGAAATCTCTTGTCGTGGGCGGCCTGTCATACCATCGGATGTATTTGTATCTTGAATGGGAGAGTACCATGGCGATGGCGTAGAGTCTCCATTTTGTCCCCTCACTGTCTTCAACCAGTATGGTGCCTAAATCGACCTTTGCCTGATAGCCCAACGGTGGATCTTCTCAGCAAAAGAGACGGAGGTTATTGCGATGTGAAATCGGAAAACAGTCAAGGGTGACTGTTTGGTTCATATTTCGCTCCAGGCCGGGGGACCTGGAGCGAGTTCTATAAGTGCTTTGAGTTATTTACCTTGGCTTATGTGTCGCTATCTAAATCTTTCGCGTATGAATCAACTGAAAAATATTTCGGGTCGTATCACAATATTCTAAATACTTTAGTATAATCTAACAGCTTGACAAGCTACATATAAATCTGTATAATAACTTCCGAGTTAGAACAAAGCACTTGGTATGTAATAAATGGGATTCATCAGACGTCATATTGATTAGCAAATAGAAAAATAAAAAATTTTGGAGGTGCTTTTTTATGGCAAAGGAATATGTAGTAGGAATTGACCTTGGTACAACAAACTCATGTATTGCATGGGTAAAACCCGATAAGACATCAGAAGTTATATCCAATTCAGAGGGTTCACGAACCACCCCTTCTGTTATCGCTTTCAGCAAGACAGGAGAGATTGTGAAAGGCGAGCCGGCAAAGCGACAGGCTGTTTTGAATTCAGAGAGGACCATAAAATCAATTAAGCGACATATGGGAACGGATTACAAAGTGACCATTGACGGTAAGGATTACACACCGCAGGAGATCAGTTCCTATATATTGAGGAAACTTGTTGATGATGCAGAGAGTTATCTCGGCGGGAAGATCAATAAAGCTGTCATAACGTGTCCGGCATACTTCAACGATGATCAGAGACAGGCGACAAAAGAGGCAGGACAGATTGCCGGACTTGAAGTGCTCCGAATCATCAACGAGCCGACAGCAGCGGCACTGGCTTATGGTCTGAACAAAGAGAAGGATGAGAACGTTGTCGTCTATGACCTTGGTGGCGGAACATTTGACGTATCAATCCTTGAGATCGGAGACGGTGTCATACAGGTTGTTTCCACAAACGGGAACAACGAACTCGGTGGTGATGACTTTGACAAGAAGGTCATCGACTGGCTTGCAGATAACTTCAAGAAAGAGCATGGTGTTGACCTGAGAAACGACAAGCAGTCCATGCAGAGATTGAAAGAGGCCGCTGAGAAGGCCAAGATTGAGCTTTCCACAAAACTTGAAACAGAGATCAGCCTTCCGTTTATCACCGCGACTTCAGATGGCCCCATGCATCTTGAACAGAAACTGACCCGTTCAACATTTGAATCACTGGTTTCAGACCTTGTTGAGAGTACAAAGGGTCCGATACAGAATGCTCTCAAGGACGCAAAGCTCAACACGGATGAGATCGACGAGATTCTCCTGGTTGGAGGTATGACCCGGGTACCAATGGTTCAGAAATTCATAAAAGATGTATTCGGGAAAGGTGCCAACAAGGGAATTAACCCGGATGAAGCTGTTGCAGTGGGAGCTGCCATACAATCATCCATCATGTCCGGAGATATGGGCAAGGATGTTGTACTGGTCGACGTTACTCCTCTCACACTCGGAGTGGAAGTCAAGGGTGGACTGATGGAACCGTTAATTGAGAGAAACACCCCGATTCCCGTTAAAAAGTCAAAGGTGTTCACAACCGCAGAAGACCGGCAGACCGAGGTAGAAGTCAGAGTTTATCAGGGCGAAAGAAGCATGGCCACACAGAACCATCTCCTTGGAAGCTTCAGACTGGTTGGCATTACACCGGCACCCCGGGGCGTTCCTCAGATAGAAGTTGAATTTGACATCGACACAGACGGCATTGTGCATGTCAAGGCAACGGACAAGGGAACCGGTAAGGAACAGTCCATGGTTGTAACCGGCAGAAACAAACTGAATGAAGAGGATATCAACAGAATGGTCGATGAGGCTGAACAGAACAAGGAAAAAGACGAGAAGAAGAAGAAGGAAATCGAGATGAAGAACCAGGCCGATGCGCTTGTATATTCCACTGAGAAGATGCTGAAAGACAACGGCGACAAGCTGTCCGATGAACTGAGAGGTAAGCTTGAATCATTGAAAAACGATCTGAGAGAAGCCATTAACAACGATAACGTAGCCAGAATAAAATCCCTCATGGACGAGCTCCAGCAGGAAAGCATGAAAGCCGGAGAAGAAGTCTACAAGGCACAGCAGGAAAATCAGGCTGAGCAGGGACAGCAACAGGAACAGACAACAGAGAATACCGAGCAGGGCCCGCAGGATGATAATACAGTTAACGCTGATTATGAAGATGTAGACGAGAACAAATAATAACACCCTGATAAAACGGCGGGTCCCGATAATGGGCCCGCCTTTTTTAAAAAGAGACTTTCTTTTCAAAGAAAGTGAGTGATCCATATGAAAAAGAAGCAAAATAAGAGAGAGATCAACCAAAAAGACGAGTTTAATATGCCAAAATTCATCATAAGCGTTGCATCCAAGATTCTCGGGATTCATCCCCAGACCTTGAGACAGTATGAAAAGCGGGGATTTGTCGATCCATTCAGACTTGGGAATCTACGGCTTTATTCAGAACACGATATTGAGGAGCTCAATCATATCAAAGAACTGGCGGATCAGGGCATCCCGACAACCGGCATTGACAGAATTCTGGAGCTTGAAGACCAATTGCGGAAAGAACGGCATAAGAATGCCTTTCTACAACGGGAAAATGATCTGCTCAGAGATAGGCTCAGAAAAGAAACCCCACCGTTACCGGTGAAGATTGAAGTTAAGAGTTATGAATTTTCCTTCTACGATGAGGAGGAAGAAGACAAATAAGAGGTGATCATATGATTAATATGAATGATTATACATCAAGTGCTCAGGGAATATTCAACGTCATGCAGGATATTCTCGCAAGATTCAAGCAGAATCAATTACGCTGTGAGCATCTGCTGCTTGCCATGCTTGAACACGGAGAGAACACAGGCTCGCAGGTGATACAGAAATTGG
>CAZVWW010000148.1:0-5166 GCA_964631265.1 uncultured Thermotogaceae bacterium | reverse complement strand
TTTTCATGCGTATCACCACCGGGGATATTATAGCACAGGGGCTTATCAGGGATAAATAACCATAAGAGAGTCGAAGGGAATGGTTCATTGATACGCTAATCTTCAGACCGCTCCCTTTTGACATTGCTAATTTTCAAAACTCTGAAGAGGCTGGGTTATACCCTTTCGATGGAATTTGAGGAGGGAGTTTGGAGATCTTATGAGTGACTGAGAAGTCGGTATTGAGATTGATGATGAGAAGAGAAATCTCAGGGAGTATTTGATTGAAAGAGCTTAAAAGGACCCAAAAAGATTAATGCTTGAAAAAGCAAGGTGCTTTATTTAATTCTTTTTTTTGAACTGACTTAAATTGAAGGTTTTTCATGCCATTCTGTTGCCAATTCTAACATTTGAAAACGTTTCTTTTTGAGCGTATAATAAAGAATACGCAATAATACGCAATAATTTTCTTTTACTTCTTTGATTCAGTTACACTAATTGTATGGTAGGAAACACACCGTGTTCCCCAATCGTCTGATTTACTTTTAAGGAGGTTGAACTATGAGAATGTTGAAGCCACTGATAATCATCATCTTTTTTGTCTTGCTTTCAACCATGCTCTTGGCCGTTTCAAACGGTAAAGTCGATCTGTATCATTTTTCAGATTACCATTCACATGCGATTAGTTTTTATTCAGAAGGTGACCACGATATAGGTGGCATCTCAAGGATCATGTGGTATCTACAGGAAATCAAAAAGACCGATGACAATCTTGTCTTTAATGGCGGGGATATGGTCAATATCGGCACACCGGCCTGGTCCGACAAATATCAGCACATCGAAATGTATTGGATCAACAATCTAATCGATGCCATGGCTTACGGAAATCATGAAGGTGATTATGGAAGAGAAGCCTTTAACAACGTTGTTGAAAACGTTACCTATCCCGTACTATGCTCTAATGCAGTTGATGAAAACAACGAGCCGATTTATGTCTATGATGGAAAAACCCATCTGACCTTTGAAAGAAATGGGATTAAAGTTGGCGTATTCGCACTTGCAGGCACCGATTTCAGAGATCTCGTTGATCCAGAAGATCGTCCCATTGAGAATTGTGCCTTTATTGACAGAGCCAAGGTGGCAACGAAGGTCATAGAAAAGATGCAGAATGAAAACTGTGATCTCATTGTTTTGATCGGACACGCCCTTGAGGAAGAGGATATTGAACTGGCTCAATCCGTTGATGGGATAGATATCATTTTCGGGACACACAGCCATTTGAAAAAAGGCTTGTTCAAGATAGAAGGAACAGATACCTATATGATATCCCCCTATCAGTATGGCACTTATTTCTCCCATGTCAGTGTAAATTTCAACGAAGAAGGCGACAAGCTTGTCAATGGCGAACTGATAAAGATGGATGAATACATCCCGAAAGACCCCTTTATACTCAGTAAAGTCAAAGAATTGCAAGAAAAACTGGAAGCCGATCCGGAGTACGCCCATCTTTTTGAGGTAATTGGCTCAGCAGCCAATGAAATAAGTTCCGAAAACGGCAATATAATGGACACAAGACTGGGGAACCTGGTTGCCGATCTTATGCGTAAATCAACCGATTCAAATTGCGCTCTTTCAACTGCCAGTAGTTTCAGAGCATCCATCCCTCCAGGAGAACTAAATTATGAGGGCCTGAAAAACGCCATCCCCTATCCCAACATCATCTATACCTACGAAATCACGGGGAAACAGGTTATGGATTTAATCGAAATGAGCGTTTCAAAAGCCGGTACGGATCTATTCTCCCAAATTTCAGGCCTGAAGATAAAATACAATGACGATGGCCTGGTTTCTGCCAAAATCCTTTCAGACCCGGAAGGGAACAACTACGAAAAGATTGATAAAGACAAAACCTATCAGGTCGCTACCTCCAACTACCAAGGGCTGTATGCGGGTGGTTACAGCGGAATTTTTAAACAAGCAGAATATCATGATACCGGCATTGATATCCAGCAACTTGTGGCGGACTATTTCGAAGAAAACAGTCCGGTGAAAGGCGTAAAAGATAGCAGGATTGAATACATCAACTAACTCTTAGAACGCGCGGATCAGGGGGACAGGTACACTGATTACGGTTTCATAATCAGTGTACCTGTCCCCCTGATCCCTGTTTCGAAAAGCTCTACCAAAAAATCAGCGGGGACGGTTTGGCCTGAAGGCCGGCGATTGTTTATATCACAACGTCTCTTTATCTGTTGATAGCTTCAAAGAAGATGTCCTTGTTCCTCTCGAGCAGTTCTTCTTTCCTCTTCTGGCGGAATAAGCTTTTGATCCTTTTCATGCGAATCCCTCCTTTCAGGTTTGTCCTCTTCGTGATGTTCAATAACAGTATATTCTAAATTAGTGGAGTTTTTGTACTTAAAAACTCCTAAAGCTGATTTTCAGCCAAGCTGAAAACTGCTACAAGAGGGAGAAATACGCTGATTCTGTAAAGGTTTGATGAAATCGCGGGGTATGCTACGGACTTTGGGATGGAAAGAAAGGTGTAATCCGATTTGGAACAAATAATGGAATTGCTCCAGAAGTATTTGTGATGAAGGGGGGACTCCCAAAATAACGTAACTTTTCAACAGGGATCGTCCCTGTTGCTGAAACAGAACCGTCCTGATTGTTGTTGCTGCATTTTCAATAGGAACTGTCCCTTCGATTTCATCAAATCGTTTTCTTTGGATAGATTACAATTTGGTGTTTTTTTATATTTTTTGTGCTAAAATTAACATGAATAAAAAACGAACAAAAGATATATGGGGGTAATGGGGATGCATAGCTTTGAAAAAGTAATAGAACAAACAGAAATCGGATACGCCCGGCATCAATTGATCTACGATGAAACGGGGAAGCCCGTGGACTATATTTTCCTTGCAGTCAATACATCCTTTGAAAGGCTCACCGGTTTGAAGCGAAAGCAATTGTTGAACCGGCGGGTGATCGAAGTGCTTCCCAAGAGTAAAGAGGATTCCTTCGACTGGATCAGTTATTATGGCAAGATTGTAGACGAAGGAGAAAACAGAGTTTTTGAACAATACTCCCTTGCCCTCAACAAATGGTATCGGGTTGAAGCCTTCTCATGTGAGAAAGATTGCTTTACCACCTTTTTTACGGACATCACTCACGAACGGGAACTGGTTCAAGCCTCGAAAGCGTTTCTGGATGACGGAGAAAAGACCAATACGTACGAACAGATCACCCAAAGAATGAAGAACATTACCGGTGCGGATTATGTGGCGTTGAACATCTTTTTGGAAGACGGAGCACGTTGTCAGACCGCTGCCATCGTCGGAGTTCCCACCGCCTTAAAAAAGGGGATTCAGCTACTTGGATTCAACCCGGAAAAAAGAGAGTGGCCCCCCGACCCGCATCGTATGGAACTGATCAAAAACCAGCGGGTGACCACCTTTGAGCGGCTTCATGAGCTGACAAGTCATGTCATTTCAAAAAAGGCCATCCAACTCGTAGAAAAGACCTTTAACCTGGGACAGACCGTCATCATCAAGAGTACCTGTCGGGAAAAGATCATCGGGGATTTCACCCTCATGTTCTCAAAAAGCAACCATCTGCAGAACGAGAATGAAGCCGTTGTCTATGCGGATATGGTAGGCATGCTGATTGAAAAACGCAACCAGCAGCGGAAGATTGAAGAAAAAGAAACGGTCTTACGAAAGACAAAAGATGAGTTGCAGACGATATCGGACAATATGCTGGATTTGGTTTCTGTTACCGATATGGAAGGGAATTATCAATTTGCCGGTGCTTCCCACGGTATTCTGGGATATGAAGTCGAGGATTTGATCGGGAGGAATGTGATGGACTTTGTCCATCCGGACGATTTACCCAAAGTGCAGGAAGAATTTGCCGACTTCACCAATCAAAAAACGAAAACGCCAAGAGTAACCTATCGATACCGGTGTGCCGATGGCTCCTATTTGTGGTTTGAAACGATTGGAACGCTCATTTTGGATAAAAACGGCGCCCCAAAGGAAATCCTCTTTAACACCCGGGATATTACCAAACGAAAGGAAATGGAAGAACAACTGAAGGAAAACAAAGTCCGTTTGGAACTGGCAATGGATGCCGGGGAACACGGCTTTTCGGATCACGACCTTGAAACAGATGAGGTCTATTTCAGTCCGGGTTACTTCAAAATGCTTGGTTATGGCCCCGGCGAATTTCCCATGAACAAAGAGACCTGGATTCAGCTGTTGCATCCCGAAGATCGAAAGCAATGCCTTCCCAGAATAGAAGCGTTCGTCAGACAGGGCAAACCCTTTACAGAGGAATTCAGGATGAAATGCAAGGATGACCACTTTAAATGGATTTCCGCCAGAGGCAAATCCTATTATCGTGATCAGAGTGGAAAGCCTTATAGAGTGGTGGGGGTCCATGTGGACATCGACGAGTTAAAGCGACAAACCGAAGCCCTCAAAGAATCCCATCGAATGTCCAATATGGGGCGTTGGGACTATTATCATCAACAAGATGGGTTACAGTGGTCGGAAGGCATTTTTGACATCTTTGAAATCGATCCCGAACAATTTGAGGCCAACTACCAGGCCTTCATTGAAAGGGTGCATCCTGATGACCGGGAAAGAGTCGCTAAAGCTTGGAAAAATTCTGTTGCGTCCCATCAGCCGTATGACATAGAACACCGTTTATTGCTGGATGACGGACGGGACAAGTGGGTGAAAGAGCACTGCTATACCGAGTACGATGAATACGATCACCCTCAGCATTCTGTTGGTATCGTGCAGGATATCACTGAACAGAAAAGACAGCAGGAGGAACTGGAACAGTTCTTTTCCGTCAACCTGGATTTACTGTGCATCGCAAATACCGATGGTCGATTTATAAAAGTCAACAAGGAATTCGAAAAGGTGTTGGGTTATTCATGCGAAGAGTTGGAGCAAAGCAAATTCCTGGATTACGTTCACCCCGATGACCTTGCCCCCACCATGGAAGCCATCCAAACGCTTGAAAGTCAGGAAGAAATTTTGAACTTCGTCAATAGATACCGGTGCAAAGACGGTCATTACAGGTATATTGAGTGGCGTTCTTCCCCTTCCGGGAAAAAGATATATGCAGCCGCAAGAGATATCACCGAAAAGAAAAAGAAAGAACGGGAACTGATAGAAG
>CAZVWW010000147.1:0-5179 GCA_964631265.1 uncultured Thermotogaceae bacterium | reverse complement strand
AGTTCCTGTGATTTACCGGAAAGAGTCCTCAAAGAATACGATATCATAGAGATTCCGATGAATGTGTTTGTTGATGGTCGATCATACAAGGAGAACGTTGATCTACACCCGGAGGAGTATTGGCGGATGATGGCTGAGAGCGAAAAGCTGCCCAAGACCTCACAGCCCTCTCCTAAAGAATTCACCGATATCTTCCGCGATATTCTTGCAGAGGGGGATACGCCCCTTTGTATTACCATATCTTCTAAACTGAGTGGAACTTTCCAGTCCGCAACGGTTGCCGCGCAGAGTTTTCGGCAGGAGGTCGTTGTGTTTGATTCGCTTGCCGGGTCACTTTCTCACGGGGTTCAGGTGCTGAAGGCGGCGCGCCTGTTAAAAGCCGGGAAGAGTCTGCAGGATGTTCTCGCTGAGCTTAAAGCTTTCCGTGATGAGGTGAATATCATCATCCCGCTTTTTACCGTTGAGAATATTGTCAAAGGCGGCCGATTGAATAAAGTGACTGGAAGCCTGGTAAAATTCCTGAATATTAAGGTCCTGGCTGAAGGGATTGACGGGAAGGTGGAGGTGCGGAAGAAAGTCAGGGGCCGCAAGCGTTTTATCCACGAGATCGAGAGGATCATCGACTCATTACAGCCATCTGATGATAAGATTTTTGGCATAACGCACGTTGACAATCAGGAGGATGCTGAGTATTTTGCCTCGAAGCTTAAAGAGAAATTTGACAATGAGGTGATCCTGGAAAAGATGGGACCTGTAATGGCGACTTACGCGGGGAACAAGGGACTTATTCTGAGTCTGTGAAAACCCGGTCTAAAGAAAAAGGCATATAGCAACGCGAATATCTCATGTGCTATACACCTTTTGATAAAGCTCATATTACCATTTTTCTCTCTGTTGTTTTTTACCCGGCGTAAAGAGATTTAAGTCAGTTTATTTACTTTCTGTTTTTAAGCAGATCCATCAGATGTTTCTTTTCCTCTGCGATGACATCGTTGATCGTCTCTTTATTCTTAAAGAAGTCCTTTAAATCGTTGTAAAAGATGATACTGTCCTTCTCGACCCCGATTGCCATATCGATTGCATCGTTAATATTCTTTGGCGCAAAATCCTCGGACAGTTTCGGGAAGATCGATTCTTCTGCAAACTCCATGAGATAACCGGCATTCTCATCCATCGGCCAGTTAACCTCTTTTTCCGGTTCTTTCTCGCATTTGTCGAATATTTTCTTGAATTTCTCCTGATGCTCTCTTTCCTGCCTTGCCAGTCTTTCGAAAAGTGTTTTCATCTCTCCGGTGTTCTTTTCCGCCAGTTTTGAATACTGTTTGTAACCGTCAGACTCAATCCTGAGTGCCACGTTTAATAAATCTTTCAATTCCACCGTTACCCCTCCTTTGAATGTTTATCCTTTGAGTATCTCCAAAACCTCATCGAAATCAGGTACCTCTTTAATGGGATATATCCGTGACCAGAGAACTTCATTGTTTTCATCCACAATGATATTCACTCGTTTTGAGAATCCCTTGTCGTCCATGAAGATTCCCAGGTCCTCTGCCAGTTTGCCGTGGGGCCAAAAATCGGCGAGTATCTTCAACTTCTTCAGCTCCATGGAATCAGCCCATGCCTTCTTTGATGGCTGAGCATCGACACTGATGCCTAACGGTACTGTGTTAAGGGCTTCAAATTCCCCGTGTTTAGCCTCAAGACGTTTCATCTGCTCGCGGCAGACACTTGTCCAGGCTAACGGGTGAAAAGAGAGCAATAACTTCTTTCCCTCTCTTTTGCCTGAATCAAAATCGTTACCATGCTGGTCGGGTAATACAAAATCATCTATTTTCGCTCCGGTTCTTACAGTTTTCTCTGACATCATACACATCTCCTTTTTTAAAATTTGCTGTACTATAAGAGACGTGTACAAAACTAACAATATTCGCTTAAAGTGGAAATGAGGGTTTTGCCTCGCACATCAGCGTATCGAAATCTTTTGTCTTATATCGTTCCCAACCGGCGGCTGCGATCATGGCCGCGTTATCTGTACAGTATTCGATTGGCGGAAAGTATAGTTGATAGCCCCATTTTTCACCCTTTTTCTGAGCCTTTTGTCGCAGGGATTGATTCGATGCGACGCCGCCTGCAAAGACAATTTTTTTGGTTTCCCTGGCGTTCTTCCCTCCCAGAAACTTTCTTGCCGCCTTGAATGACTTTTCAACCAGTATATCGGTGATAGCCTCCTGGTAACTCGCCGCGACATCTTGTAAGTTGTATTCGCTGTTTCTTTTCGTGTAGTAAAGCAACGACGTCTTCAAGCCGCTGAAAGAAAAATCAAAGTTGCCCTTCTCCCTCAGTGCCCGTGGAAATCTGACAGCAGCGGGGTTTCCGTTTAGTGCGGTTTTTTCAATGAGAGGGCCGCCGGGATAGCCGAGCTTCAGGATCCGGGCTCCTTTGTCAAATGCCTCGCCGGCTGCATCATCCAAAGTTCCTCCAACTGTTCTAAAGGTGTACGCTTCATCGATGAAGATCAGTTGAGTGTGTCCGCCCGATACGAGCAGGACCATGTAGGGTGGTTTGAGATCCGGATAGACCAAATGATTGGCAAATATGTGCCCCTTCAGATGATTCACCCCGATAAAGGGAATATCGAGCGAAAAAGAAAGTGCCTTTCCAGCACATAATCCGACAAGCAGCGCTCCGATGAGTCCGGGTCCTCTGGTTGCTGCAACGGCCGAAAGATCAGAAAAAAGCACATCCGCCTTCTCAACCGCCTTCTCAATCAAATAGTTGATACTCTCCAGATGTTTTCTTGACGCAATCTCAGGAACAACACCACCGTATTTTTCGTGGACTTCGATCTGTGAAGCAAGCACATTTGACAGAATCTTTGTCCCGTTTTTTAAGACACAGACCCCGGTGTCATCACATGAGGATTCGATGGCGAGTAGGATATTATCTCCCACCGAAGATCGCCGATCCTATCCGGAGCAATGTGGCGCCCTCTTCAATGGCAATCTTGTAATCGTTGGTCATGCCCATTGAGAGTTCAGTCAGGCCATTGTATTCTTTCCGGAGTCTGTCACGAAGCTTTCTTAATGTTGAAAAGGTCTTTCTGATGACATCCTCATTCTCCGTCAAGGGGGCCATGGTCATTAACCCGCACACGTTCACATGGTCTAAAGCCTCAATCTCGCTGATCAGCTTGGCCGTTTTTTCCGGAGAGATCCCGTGTTTGTTCTCCTCTCCTGAACAGTTGACTTCAAGCAGGATATTCTGCTGCCTGTCCAACCGGCTGGTCCGTTTGTTGATTTCTTCTGCTATCTTCAACGCTTCGACCGAGTGGATCATTTTCGTCTTGCCGGCCACATATTTGACCTTGTTCTTCTGTAGCGGACCGATAAAATGCCATTCGATGGCGTAATCATCGAGATCGTCCATCTTATCCCTTATCTCCTGGGCACGGTTTTCTCCGAAAGCCCGTTGCCCGTTTTGGAAGGCCTCTATGATATCCTCATTGGGGAATGTCTTACTGACGGCAATAAGTTTCATTTCACTTGGCTCTCTGCCACACTTACGGCAGTGTTTGTCTATCTCATTTCGAACTTTTTCAAGTCTTTCTTTTATCTCTGACATATTATCACCTCAAAAAATCAAAAGACACCGGTATAAACCGGTGTCTATTATACAACGTTATTCTCTTTTTTTAAAGGGGTGAACTAAACGTCGTTGTTAACCCAAAGATGATGGACGTTGCAGTATTCTCTGGCCTTTTGGAGTGTGCCAACGTCTTCAAATTCAGCCACCGGTTTTTCGCCGGGGTTGAGATGCTTTCTGAAAACACCTCTGTCTGTGATGAGTTCAATCCACTCGATGTAATGCTTTTCCTCCATTGGGTGGAGTGTGGAACCAACCGTTACTTTATAACCCTTGGACGTCTTTTCAACAACCGGTACATGCTTCTCATTGGCCATCTCGGCAGTCTGTTCCTCCATCAATTTCATTGGCTCTCCGCAGCAGACCAATTCACCTTTTCCGCCGTGAAGCATCTCGACGATATTACCGCAAATCTCACACTTGTATACCTGTTTCTTCTCTGTCATTCAACTGCACCTCCTGTTAAATGAGTTTAAGTTCCCTGTGTTTCTCTTCGATAAGGTCAGCAAGGTCTTTCACTTGATTGTAGTCCTGATCTTCGGGATGACCTTTAACCTCTATTGTTTTGATTAATTCGGATTGAACGTTACCGACGCTGTTTTTCAATGTTGCAACACACTTGGACGCCCAGCCGTACGAATTCATGATGGCCATATACCTGGTTTTCGGCCTCAATGCATTGATTAAGCTAGCTGTATAGAGCATTGTTGGATGAGGGCCGACGAGGACTGTGGGGCTTGCCAGTACAATCGTCGCGGCATCAACCATGGCGACGGTTAATCGGCCCAGTTCTGCCTCAACCATATTAATGGGCTCTACCTCGATTCCCCGTTTATAGATCTCATCGGTGAGATATTCGACCATTTTCCTGGTACTGCCATGCATGGAAACAAACGGGATGATCACTTTGTTCTCAACATCGTCTGAGACCCATTCTTTATAGGCGCTGGTGATAAACTCCGGATTCCTGTAGACTGGCCCGTGAACTGAACAGACAATATCGATCTCGTATTCATCCAGTTTTTTCAGATGTTTCTTGATCATTGCTCTGAAGGGCATCATGATTTCAGCATAATACCGCTTTGCCGCCTGATAGGTCCTCGCATCATCTTTTGAGAAGGTATGACTGACAGCGAGATGAGACCCTAAAAAATCCCCTGAAAAGAGAATTCTGTCCTCTTGCAAGTAGGTGAACATCGTCTCGGGCCAATGAACTAATGGTGCGGAGATAAACTCCAGTGTCCGATCACCCAGGGATAATGTTTCACCGTCTTTTACCTCCAGGATTTGTTCCGATTTGAGCGGCAGCAGATCCATTAAGAAACCCTTGCATTTTTTGTTTGTGACCACTTTGGCGGCGGGGAACATTTCCAATACATAGGGAATCAGACCTGAATGGTCCTGTTCAGCGTGGTTTGATATGATATAATCGAGCTTCTTTAAACCGTACTCCTCAAGATTCCTTCTGAATTCATCTTCTTTATCAGGCTCCACAGCATCAATCATCGCTGTTTTTTCGGAGCCCTCCACAATAAAT
>CAZVWW010000146.1:0-5241 GCA_964631265.1 uncultured Thermotogaceae bacterium | reverse complement strand
CCCTTTAAACCCAGCTGGGTTTGATCTACTTCCAAATTATCGGCTGACCATTCCTCAATCTCCATTTCAGCTAATCTGAAAATCCGTTCAGGGATCATATAACGGGGTGTGTTCAGTTCTTTCACCGCTGTGATAAGGATCGGAAGTTCGTACCGAACCTTTTCGTATCCATCCTCAAGCAATCTCTCCACAGTCACTGTTCCCTCATCCACGTTGACTGCCCGGGCATAGGTTGCCTGAGCGATGTTCAGGTGTTCTGCCAGTTCAGGTCCAACCTGGGCGGTATCTCCGTCTATTGCCTGCCGGCCGGTAAAGACCAAATCATAATCCAGTTTTCTAACGGCACCGGCAAGTGTCAGGGAGGTGGACCAGGTATCAGCACCGGCAAATTTGGCATCCGAGAGCAATATGGCCCTGTCAGCCCCCATTGCCATTGCCTCTTGCAGAGACTTTTTAGCCTGTGGCGGTCCCATGGTGATAACCGTCACTTTTGCTCCTTGCTTTGCTTTTATTCTCAAGGCCTCCTCGAGCGCATTTTTATCCTCGGGATTCATGATCGACGGGACACCTTTTCTTATCAGAGTGCCTTTTTCCTTGTCTATTCTCACTTCGTTGGTATCCGGAACCTGTTTTATACACACAACAATATTCATAGCCATTCCCCCTTAAGCAAGTGCGTTTGAGGCGATTATCATCTTTTGAACCTCGGATGTTCCCTCATATATCTCGGTGATCTTGGCATCTCTGAACATCCTCTCAACCGGATAGTCCTTCGTATAGCCGTATCCACCGAAGATCTGTATCGCCTTTGTTGTGACTTCCATTGCGGTCTCCGCAGAAAACAGTTTAGCCCTTGCGGCTTCAACGGAATAGGGCTTGTTTGATTCTTTTTTCTCAACCGCTTTTCTGATCAGTTCTCTGGTGGCTTCTATTTTCACATCCATCTCGGCAAGCATCCATTGAAGCCCCTGGAATTTGGCAATCTTCCGTCCAAACTGCTTCCTTTCCTTCATATAGTTAACGGATTCCTCGAACGCCCCTTCTGCAATGCCCAGAGCCTGCGCAGCGATTCCGATTCTTCCGCTGTCAAGGGTCTTCATGGCAATCTTGAACCCGGCTCCTTCTTTTCCCAGCAGATTCTCCTTCGGTACTTCACAGTCCTGAAAGATCAGCTCTGCAGTTGAAGAGGCTCTTATACCCAGTTTATCCTCCACTTTACCGACTTCAAAACCGGGAAAATCCTTTTCAACAATAAAGGCACTGATCCCTTTTATCCCCTTTTCAGGATCTGTCATCGCAAAAACGGTGAAGACATCCGCCGACGCCCCGTTGGTAATAAATATCTTATTACCGTTCAACAGATAGTGATCCCCATTCTTCTTAGCGGTTGTCTGCTGACCCGAGGCATCGGTTCCCGCATTAGGCTCCGTCAGAGCAAAACCGGCCAGGAGTTTGCCCTTTGCCATGGGAATCAGGTATTTTTCTTTTTGCTGAGTATTACCGTACCGGTTGATGCTGCCTGCCCCGAGCGAGGTATGTGCAGACAGGATAACCCCGGTTGTGGCACAGTACTGACTGATCTCGTTAACCGCAACGATATAGGAAAGCGTATCCCCACCGGCACCCCCGTACTTCCTTTCGAACGGAATCCCCATCAAACCATAATCCGCCATTTTCCTAACGGTCCCGGCCGGAAATTCCTCTGTTCTGTCAATCTCTGCGGCCAGCGGTTTCACTTCGTTCTTTGCAAAATCTGAAACCATCTGCCTGAATAACTTCTGCTTCTCATTTAATCGAAACGACATCATGACCCCTCCTTTTGTGCTCTTTTTCACTATCTATTCTAACATGTTTTTATTGAGAATTATTTCACAATAGGTTAAGATTTCGGTTTTTTTCCTAACCCCCCCCTTGAAAAAGTTCTGTCCAACCTGTATAATCATGACTGTCAATATACTGTCTATTGTCAGTACACAGAAAGGGGCAGAAAATGGATAAAGCGGGCAGGCACAAACAAATCATTAAGCTATTAAAAGAGAGCGAGGGTCCGATTAGCGGCCATCAGATAGCCGAACGACTCGACGTGAGCCGGCAGATCATTGTCAGGGATGTTGCCGACCTACGGACCGATGGCCTGACAATACGATCAACATCACGGGGGTATATCCTCGATGAAAAGACCGGGATCAGAAAAATTATCGCCGTTCATCATTCGGCGGATGATATCGGAGAAGAACTCTCAACAATCATTCATAACGCCGGGAAGATCATTGACGTTATGGTGGAGCACCCGGTTTACGGAGAATTGAAGGGAGAGATTGCCGTCAGTAACGAAAAGGAGCTTGCCAAATTCCTCGCCCTGATCCAGGGAAGCCGGGCCAGGGCTCTTCTCTCGGTATCCGAAGGGGGCGTACATCTCCATACGATTGAGGTTGAGAACGAAGAACAGTACCAGAAGATTCTCGAAGAATTGAGAACAAAGGGATTTTTACTCGAATAAAGACGGAGGGATACAATTGATTATTGACAAAGTTGTTGAGAAATACGTACCGTTGAAGAAGCAGAGAACGCTTTTGTTATTAACGTCCTTTGAATGGATGCTTGTTGCAGCCGGGGTCATGGTGATGTCTCTGACGCTGCCATCAATCATTGAGAATGTTCCGGGAAGTGCCGCTATGAAGGGAACAATCGCCAGCACGGTCTTTATGGGTATGCTGATCGGCGCCTTTGTGTCCGGTTTCTTCTCGGACACGATGGGAAGAAAATACACAAACATTGCCTTTCTGATCATAGCCGGTCTTTTCAGCTGGCTCACATCCACTTCAAAAACCGGTCAGGAATTTGCCCTTTACCGCTTTTTGTCAGGCATTGGTTATGGCGGACTATTGCCCGTGGTAAATGCCTATCTGACTGAATTCACTTCCATCAAACTCAGAGGAAGATATCTCACCCTTCTGGAAGCCAGCTGGGCGGTGGGGAGTATCCTTTTGGGGGTGTTTAGTGTCACAACCGTTGAATCATATGGTTGGAGTCCTTCTTATCTGGCACTCGCCGTGGCGAGTATTCCCATGTTGGTTATTGCCTTTTATCTGCCGAAAAGCCCCAAATTTGCTTATTTAAAGGGCGGGAAACCGGAACTGGAAAAAGCCCTTAAGACGAAGGTCACCGAAAAGGTTGAGATGCACAAACCGGCAAAGATCCCAATATTCGAATTACTCAGAGGAAAATTTTTGAAGAGGACGCTGATGATCTGGATTGCCTGGTTCAGTGTCAGCTTCACCTATTACGGCATCTTTGTCTATGCCCCCAGGATATTTGAATCAAGGGGTTTAACAGCCGTCAACGCGCTCTGGTACACCTTCTTCATGCTGTTGATGCAGCTTCCCGGTTATCTTCTGGCCACTTATCTGATTGAGAAGATCGGGAGAAGAAAGACCTCCATATTCTTCTTCACCGGAACGGCCTTCGGTGTCATCCTCATGATCGTCGTCAACACACCGCTGACACTCGGAATGTTCGCCGTGGTTCTGTCCGTATTCTGTATGGGGGCATGGGGATTTGTCTACGCTTATACCCCTGAGCTGTACCCGACGGAGATGCGGGCCCTCGGTAACGGTTCTTCGGGCGTAATGGCAAGGGTCAGCGGCATTATCGCCCCCTATTACACAACGTTTCTCCTTGAAAGCAAGGGGAATACAACCCTTATCATGATCATCACTCTGGCCGCTTTCATGCTACTCTCTGCATTCCTGTTCTACAAATGGGGTATTGAAACGAAAGAAAAGGCAATAGAATAGGAACTATCAACAAATGTCCTGAATTAATGATGTCGGGACGGACAGGTCAATCAACAGTCGATTTTGACCTGTCCGTCCCGTTTTTTATGGTCCATTTCTCCCCAATTCAACAAAAACAATCCTGTCGATATAGAAAACAGAAGTACAGGCGTTTAATCAGAAATAATCATGTTTAATCGGCCGTGTTCTCCATTCATTTGATTTCATGCCCGGATGAAAATAGCGTATAATAAGGATAGTTACATATGTAGGTTACATATGTACCTTAAATCAAAGGAGGTATTTTGTATGAAAAAGCGTTTGTTTCTTTCTGTTGTTTTAGTCTTGATTCTCGCCACAGTTGGGTTTTCGGCGGAAAAACTCCATATCTGGATCGGGGGTCAGGTTGCAGAACTTGACCAGACCTGGAACAGTATAATTGGTGAATTTGAGGAGAACACCGGTTTGGAAGTTGAGGTACAGTTATTCGGATTCGATATGTATTACGACAAACTGCTGACAGCACTTGAAGGCGGACATGGCCCGGATCTGGCATTTGCAGACCTTGGCGGTTGGGTTCCCACATTTGCTGAACAGGGATGGCTCGTTAATCTTGATGAGCAGATTAAGGAATGGGAAGACTACGATGCCATCTGGGAGAACCTCTGGCCCACTGTAACGTATGAAGACGATTACTACGGACTGCCGTGGTACACTGACTGCAGATTGCTTCTTTACAACGAGAACATGTTCAGAGATGCCGGACTGGACCCGGATAATCCGCCACAGACATGGGAGGAATTTCTCTATGCGGCAATGGAAATGACCGACACACAGAAGAGAAAATACGGTTACGGAGTCAGCGGAACCAAGAGTGAAGTCACGACTCTCGGCTATATGATGTTCCTCTATCCCGCAGGCGGACAACTTCTCACCGATGATTTCAGCGCTTCCGCCTTTAACACCTTCGAGGGTTTGAGAGCACTTGAATTCTACACAGATCTTGCTGGAGAATACGGCGTTTCACCGAATGCGCTTTCCTACGGTGAAGACGACTACAGAAACATGATGGCTCAGAACAGAGTTGCAATGGCAATCGGAGGCCCCTGGTCCTTCCCGCTTATAGAAACAGCAAATCCGGCCATCAAAGGCAACTACACAGTATCCGTTCACCCGTTCGCAACCGAACCCGCCGCCGTACTCGGAGGCTGGGCACTTGTTATACCCAAGAGCAGTGATAATCAGAAGGAATCCTGGGAACTGGCAAAATACCTGACCAGTTACGAGACCTGGATGACATGGATCGATAAAAAAGGCGGCCCCATGCCTGTCAGAAAAGACGTTTGCAACGATGCGCCTAAACTCAAAGATCCAAAATGGCAGGTTATCTTCGAGACATTCCCGCACGCAGTTAACAGACCCGCCATCCCTGAATGGCCACAGGTATCTTCAGAGATACAGACAA
>CAZVWW010000145.1:0-5248 GCA_964631265.1 uncultured Thermotogaceae bacterium | reverse complement strand
TGGACCCGTGATTGCAACGCACTCCAATTCCAGGGCCATCGTACCCGTGATGAGAAATCTCAAAGACGAACAGATTAAAAAACTGGGAAGAAGAGGCGGGCTTATCGGTATTAATTCTGCCAACAAATTTACCTCTAATGAAGATGCCACATCCAATGTCCCGGCTTATGTTGATCACATCGACCGGATAGCCGATCTGATTGGGATTGAGCATGTTGCTCTCGGTTTTGATCTCTGTGACACAGAACTGACAGAAGACACAAAAAAAGAGTTGACCATCGGGGGAAGAGACTTTTTTAACGTCGTTAAAGGGCACAGAGGCACGGCTGATATTCGCGGCGAAATGGAAAGAAGAGGGTACAGTGCAGAGCAAATCAGGCAGGTCTTCGGTGAGAATTTCATCCATCTGATAAAGAAACAGAAAAAAAAGAACCACGGATAAGCAACATTATCCGTGGCATGAATTCCGGTTGCTGAAACTTCAAGCTGATGCTTTTTTCCGGGACTACCGGGAATCTATATTAAGGCTTCTTCGGTGTTTGGATCAAAGAGTCTCATCTTGACAAGATCAAATACGAGATCCATATCCTGACCTGGTTGTGCCTTTGTTTCCGGTTCAACACAGGCAATAAACTTGGCATCCCCGACTGTACAGTGGATGTCCGTCTCGCTTCCGAGGGGCTCGAGAACTTCAACCTTGGCTTTAACGACATTTTCGCCGGGCACACCGTTCTGGGCAAAGAGCATATCGTAGATGTTCTCCGGTCGGATACCGAATATGATGTCTTTGTCTATATAATGGGATACTCTTTCCTCATATTCTTTGGGAATCTTAAGCTTGAAACCGTCGCTCTTCTCAACAACCCAGAGCCCTTTCTGATCTTTGATAATTTTGGCATCGGCAAAGTTCATCGGAGGCGTTCCGATAAATCCTGCCACAAAGATATTGGCCGGATGATTGTAAATGTTGAAAGGTGTTCCAACCTGCTGAACAAGTCCGTCTCTCATAATGACGATCTTGTCAGCCATCGTCATGGCTTCTATCTGGTCATGCGTAACGTATGTAATTGTTGCGTCGAGCCTTCTGTGGAGCTTCTTCAGCTCTGTTCTCATCTGAACCCTCAGCTTGGCATCAAGGTTTGAGAGTGGTTCGTCAAACAAGAAGACCTTGGGGTCACGGACAATAGCCCTTCCGAGAGCAACCCTCTGTCTCTGTCCACCGGACAGCTGTTTCGGCTTTCTGTCGAGTAGCGGTTCTATAGTCAGAATCCTCGCCGCTTCTTTCACCTTTTCCTCTATCTCAGCTTTCGGGAACTTCCTGAGTTTCAAACCGAATGCCATGTTGTCATAAACGGTCATATGGGGATAGAGCGCATAATTCTGGAAAACCATCGCGATGTCTCTGTCTTTTGGTTCAACATCGTTGACGACCTTGCCGTCTATCTTTATTTCTCCTTTGGTGATCTCCTCGAGACCCGCAATCATCCTGAGTGTCGTCGATTTTCCACAACCTGATGGCCCGACCAGAACAACAAATTCCTTATCATCAATCGTGAAATGATGGTCTTTTACAGCCTCCACATTTCCGTCAAAGATCTTCCATACATGATCTAATTCTACATTAGCCACTTATACTACACCTCCTGAGAGTTTTCACCTGAATCTTCAATAAAGAAATCCATGGTTAATTCTTTTAATTCGTCAAATCCGTCTTTTGATCCCAATTCCATCAAATAGAGGTCTTTTACCTTGAAGAGGAAATCCATCAGCTTCATAAAACGCTCGTAGTCAACCACCACTGAAACCGGTTTCCCGTTCTTCGTTACGATAACCTCTTTTTCTTTTGTAGCCTTAACAACAGAGGAGAAGTTCTTTTTCGCATCTGCAATACTGTAGAACGCCATCTCGTTGATCCTTCTCATTACTTTCACCTCTTGACCATAATTATAGTCAAGTTTTCAAAAAAAATCAACCCCCTAAAAGTAACGTTTTGGTAAAAATGCCACCGGCCCCACTTTTGACTTGATAAGAGCAATGACTTTCCTATTTCCGTAAGCCGTGATATAATTAATCTATACAGAAAAGCTCGGAGGGGATACTCATGATTAAGATTAAAATGCAGAACAGAATATTCACGATCGACGATTGGACACCCTATTTTTTTATCCTGAAAGATTTCTTGTTCAACGGGGATTGGGAGGATGTGTATGAGGCGCTTAAAGGTTCTAAAAGTGCCTCTGATCAGATTGAGAACTGCCGCTCGATTGAAACGGCCTTTGATGGTGAGATCAATTCGGAGTTGTTTCTCCCGACAACAGCGCTTGAGATAAGAGACTTCTTCCAAAGTTTTGAGATCAGTCCCGAAAAGATAAAGAATTATATTGCTTTCAGTGCAATACATGAATATGCCAATGAGATGATCCTTGAGGAAGACTATCAAGAAGCCGAAGAGCTCGCGCGTTTAATGACAGATTTTGATGCAGACTGTGCCTATGCCTATGATATATTTGGTACAATTGCGTTTGACAAAGGTCAGATAGCAAAGAGTATCGAAACCCTTGAAAAGGCTTGTGAGTTGAATCCTGACCTGGATGAAGCCTATTCCACACTTGGACAGGCCTATTTCAACAACGGTGAATACGATCGTTCTGCCAATGTCTGGGAAAGACTCATTGAGAAGAATCCCGATGATGTCCTTGCCTATTTCACACTTGTTGACGCCTACCTGCAACAGAACAAGATCAACGATGCCATAGCGAGTTTGAGGATGATGGTTGAAAGATTCCCAAGCCACTTGATGGGGAAGATTAACCTGATCTCGCTGCTTAAAAAGGCCGGAAGGGAAGAAGAGGCTGCTGCCTACGAGCATGAGGTTGAACAGACACAACCTCAGAATTCCACAGAGCTTGAGATATGGGCTCGAATGAACCTTGAAAAGCAGAATTACGAACTTGTTGAAGAAGGCATCAAGAAATTTCTCCTGCAAAACAACGGTCCGGCTTTTTTGAAACTCTGGCTTGTCGTCCCCTATGTTAAAAGCGGGAAGATCGATGAAGCGAAACGGATCATCTCAGAGTTCAGAGAATCAAATATCCTCTTCAATTACGGTAAACATGAAATATTCGATCCTTTCCTCGAAGAGAAAGAGATATGGGAATGTGAGCTGCCATGCTGATTGCCATAGTAGGCGGAAGCGGTTCGGGAAAAACAACTGTTGCGACCCAATTACTCAGCAGGCTTGAGGAATATTGTTCCCTGATCAAGATGGATAATTATTACAAGGATCTGCCACCGGGGGAGGACCCGCAGAACTTCAATTTTGATGCCCCGAAGGCGTTTGATTTCGATCTGTTCTACGATCATCTGTTGTCGATTAAAAGCGGAACCCCAATTCAAATTCCGGAGTACAGTTTTATCACCTATCGAAGAGAACCGGGGATATTTACAACCGTGGAATCGAAAGGGGTCATACTGGTCGAGGGTATCCTGGTGCTCTTCGATAAACGGATAAGAGAGTTGTTTGATCTGTCAGTCTTTATCGACACACCGGACGATGAACGGCTTTTACGTAGAATTGAAAGAGACATCAAAGAACGCAACCGTTCCATAGAAAGTATCATCAACCAGTACAGAAAGTATGTCGCGCCTTCATTCAAGAGTTTTGTGGAACCCCAGAAATATGATGCGGACTTGATCCTTCCCGAAGGCGGTTATAACAAAGTGGGCTTAAACATCATCCACAGCGCAATTACACAGCGCATTAAAGAGAATCTGCCAGAGTCCTGAGCGTTCCCTTAAAATCTTCGGGCAACGGAGCGTTGAAAACCATCCATTTACCGGTTATCGGGTGATAGATGCCCAGTTTCAGCGCATGGAGCATCTGTCTCTCGCAGATGACGGGGGGAGTTTTTTTCCCGAACCCGTAAACTTGATCGCCGAGAACCGGCGCGTTCAAGCTCTTGAAATGCACACGGATCTGATGGGTCCTTCCTGTTTTGATCCTGATTAAAACAAGCGACGCCATATCCTTAAACGCTTTTAAGACCCGATATTCAGTCAGGGCATCTTTTCCGGAATAATCGACCATCATCTTCAATCGGTTCCGGGGATTTCGCCCGAGAGGTTTTTCAACGATACCACTTTTTTCCTTCAAAGTGCCATCAAGGATTGCAATATAGTATTTTAAGTTTTTCCTGTCGTGAAACTGCCGGGAGAGATTTTGCAAAGCCCTCTGATGCTTGGCCACAATCATGATGCCCGATGTGTCCCTGTCAAGTCTGTGAACGATCCCCGGGCGTTCCTTGTCTTCCCAGTCGCTTAGAGAACTGAAATGATAGAGCAGGGCATTCACAAGCGTACCCGAAGCATTATGGGGAACCGGATGAACAATCATATCGGGAGGTTTGTTGATCAGAATGATGTCGTTATCCTCATAGATGATCTCGAGGGGTATATTTTCGGGCTCTGCCTCATACGGCTCGGGTTTCGGTATCTCAAGCCGGACTGACTCGCCTTCTTTCAGTTTATACGAAGCCTTTTTTTCTTTCTTGTCAACCAGTACCTTTTTCTCTTTTATCGCTTTCTGTATGAGATTCCTGGAAATCCAGTCAGGTGTTTTCTCCATGATAAATTTGTCCAGTCTCTGCCCCGCCTCTGATGGTGAGACGCGATGTGAAGTGACACCGGTTTCCGGATCGCTTCGATCAGACGGCATACTGTTCAAGTTCCACCGTCATTACCGTTGAAATCCCGCTTGACTGGGTGATGCCATAAAGCACATCGGCCACTTCCATCACCAGTTTATTATGGGTGATGACAATAAACTGTGACAATCCCTTGTTCTCATAAATCAGATTCTTCAGCCTTTCGGCATTATAATCATCCAGAGCGGCATCAACCTCATCAAGTATATAGAACGGGGAAGGACTTATCTTAAGCATGGCAAAGACCAGTGCGATACCGACGAGGGATTTCTCTCCTCCGGACAGCAGATACATCTTCTGGGCCCGCTTACCGGGTCTTTTGATCGATATCTCGATGCCGGTTTCAAGGAGGTCTTTTTCCTTCTGAATCTTGAGTTCTCCGCTTCCTCCGCCAAAGAGGATGTTAATCATTTCATTGAAATTCGAATTAATCTCGTTGTATGTCTCCATAAAGATCGTTTTGGCTTCCCGGTCTGTTTTTTCAAGAAGTTCTTCAAGGGATTTACGGGCCTGTAAAAGGTCGTTTTTCTGGTTCTCGATCTCGT
>CAZVWW010000144.1:0-5265 GCA_964631265.1 uncultured Thermotogaceae bacterium | reverse complement strand
AACGTCATCATTGATTTCTGGAGAAATCCGACAAAAGAAGGTATTGAATTATTCCAAAGAAACGAGATAGCCACTTCTGGAATCGTGCTTGCAGAACTGTTACATGGTGCACGCTCTGAAAAAGAAATACAGAAAATAATGCATGCATTATCCGATTTTTCATTTTATGAAATTAAGCATGACGATTGGTATGAAATCGGCATGATGCTTAACAAACTAAGAAAAGAAGGTTTAAAAATACCATTTCAAGATGTGATGTTAGCTTATATTGTCATATCAAATAATTTTCTTTTTTGGACTAAGGATAAGCACTTTTCTTATATAAAAAAGCACTATAAATCCCTGCAGTTATATTCTTTATGAATTGTCTAATAGTCCCTAACCCCTTTGCAATAACAGGTCTATGGATCACGGAACCTGTCCCCCTGATCCCTGATTTCTGATCCCTGAAACCATTCCCGACGATGATTTGCCCAATTATTCAAGCGAAGGGACTGTTACCTTGTCAACCGGACAAAAAGAGAGCGTCCTTCCTTTGGAACTCGCCAACTGGTATGGATATTTTTCCCCGACAAACAATTTCCGGTACAAATTTTTCCAGCTTCAAGCCGCAAATGAAGCCATAGAGATACAGGCCAGATGTGATAACGATGAAGATACTCCAGACAGTATTGAGGGGAATGCAAAAGTTAATGGAGAACTTATTGGAAGCGCGATGTTTTGAGGATCTAGTTTCTGTATTTGAACAGATCTCATCACCGATATATCAAATTCTATCCTTTATCTATTTTTATGTTACAATTATTTAGTTTTCTGTTTTGAATCTGGTAGAATAGAAGCACAGTAAAAAATACCTTCTATCAGGTGATAAAATGATTGAAAAAATACAAGAATTTTCTGAAACTTATAAAGAAGAAGTTCAGGAACGATATAATGGTCAGTTAAAATCATCGATTTTAATAGAAAAAGAAATACCAAATGAATTGGAAACTCTGATTCGTGATAAAAAAATTAAAGGGTCAGTGGGGCAAGGAAATCACACGTATTATCCATGGATAGGAATATTTGATGAAAGAGTCTCCACGGGAGCTACTAATGGTTTTTACATTGTGATACTTTTTAGTGACAATTTTGACTATCTCTACCTTACATTAAATCAAGGCTCAACGATTCAAGACAGTGCTATCATTGAAAGCAACACCACCTTTGTTTACGATTGTATCCCTATTTTAAAGGGCTTTAAAAAAGGAAAACTTCCCAAAAACAGCCTAGTTAGAGAACGCCCTTATCAATCTAATAACAAAGGAAAGAAATATGAAGAAACGAATATGTTTTATAAAGAGTATAAAATCTCAGAAATGGACGAACAAACATTTATAGCCGATCTTAAAACTTTACTGAGAGCTTACGATAAATGTTGTAAAGAATACGTTGAAAAGTCTAATCAAAATCAACCACCAGAAATATCCCCTCAAGATATATCAATCAATACCTTTATTTCGGATTTACAGCAAGCAAACCTTAGTTTCCCAAAAGACACCGTATCAAGATTTACAGTTTCTCTTATAACAAAACCCTTCCTAATACTGACAGGTTTATCCGGCTCAGGAAAAACAAAACTAGCCCAGGCATTTGTCAAATGGATATGTGAAGATCGCACTCAATATTGTTTGGTTCCAGTCGGAGCGGATTGGACCAATCGTGAGCCACTTCTCGGATATCCAAACGCATTGGAGCCTGGAAAATACTGTAAACCGGACAACCGGATACTGGATATTCTGCTTGAAGCCCGAAAGGAGGGAAATGAAGATAAACCATTCTTTATTATTCTGGATGAGATGAACCTGTCGCATGTTGAGCGGTATTTTGCCGATTTTCTATCAGCGATGGAATCCGGGGAGGCAATTCCGCTCCATAATGATGATGTTGATGATGTTCCTCAGACGATCAAGGTTTCAGATAATGTCTACGTCATTGGCACTGTTAATGTTGATGAAACCACTTACATGTTCAGTCCAAAGGTCCTTGACAGAGCTAATGTGATAGAGTTCCGGGTAAATGAATCTGATATCACCCAATTCATCAACAATCCTCTAAAGCCTGAACTTTCATTACTGGAAGGTGAGGGGAGCTCTATGGCAGCAGATTATGTATCTCTGTCAACTACACAGATCGTTAATGATTCAGACAAGACTTTTCTGAATAAACTGGTACTAGCCTTTTTCAGAGTACTAAGAAAAGAAGGGGGAGAGTTCGGATATCGGACATTGTTTGAAATATACAGGTTCTTTTCTGTCTGGAAAGCGATTTTGGAGGATGAGAGCGATGAAATGATCGTGGATTTTGCCGTTCTTCAGAAACTGCTCCCTAAACTGCATGGATCAAGAAAAAAACTGATCCCCATATTGGATGCACTGGGAATGGTCTGTTTGAAAAACAGAAATGGCAAAGATGAATTATTAGCCCTGGAAGAAACTCCCGAAAGGATCTTTGATTCGAATGAAGTCCTTTTAAAGCATTCTCTGGAAAAAATCCTGAGAATGAAAAAACGTGTCAAACAGGAAGGCTTTACAAGCTTTACAGAAGCTTAGGATCCTTTCATGAATGATTATAAACACTGTCTTGATCAGGAAAGAGACTTATATATTGAAATCCGTGCTGAAAAAACGGATAACAACGAACCAATTAGAATCATCAGTAATGAGGACTCAATTGCAAATGGTGAAGCTCGACTCCAGCTCCTGGAAGGAACAACGTATGAATACAGATTGTCAGAAGGTCTGAGATTTGAAGGCTTTCCGGGTTTCATCCGGGAGTCAAAATTCAACATTTCAACAGGTCGAATACAAACAGGAATTTCAGTTGGAACAATCAGTTTGAAAATTAGTGACAAAAAAAAGCGTGATTACAATCTGGATTTGGAGATTAGATCAAAAAAACTGTCTTACAGAAATGACTACCGGTTTATGCTTGAAACCATTGCTGAAAAATGCACCGATCTTTTAATGTCCAGTAATGCGATGGCTTCCGGCAATTTCACGCCTGACTATTCAACTGATCCCAAAACAGCTTATCAGCGATTTGCCTTTGTCAAGTCATTTTTTGATTCAGAAGAATTTGAAGATGCAATTTACAGAGTCCTGCAGGATCCTGTCACAGACTGGGTCGAAGAGATTGACAAAACCGATATCAGAAGAATCGGTAAGCTCACCGGACGCCATCTCCGGCAGATTTCCAATGCAACGAACAGACAGCCGCTTCCTGATCATCATAATCTGAAGAAAAAGATTTCATCATTACCGGCCGAAATTGAAGATTCAATGAAAGAAGACACAACAGATGTACATGAGAACAGATTTGTGAGATTTGCACTTCAAGAGGTGCAGGATTTCTGCTCGCAGATAAAAGAAGCGCTAAAACAGTCTGATTCTGAGAGGGAATACCTTGAAGCGGTACAACTTGAAGAGAAAATCGAGGGTATCCTTAAACATGATCTCTTCCGTGAACTTTCAAATGCATCATACATCCCTCTGAACAGTCCGGTGCTTCAAAGGCGTGAGGGCTATCGTGAGATTTTAAATTTCTGGCTGCAGTATGAGCTTGCTGCACAACTGATATGGCGTGGTGGTGATGACGTTTATAAAGCTGGAAAAAGAGATGTTGCCGTCTTATACGAGTATTGGCTTTTCTTCTTGTTAATGGAAGTTATCGCTTCCTTGTTTGAGATTGAACCAAAAACCATTGACAATCTCTTCGAGTCTACTGAGAACGGTTTGAACTTAAAACTTAAAGCGGGCAGACATGTTTTGTTAAAAGGTGTTTTTAGAAATCCGGTTAGAAATTTATGTGTTGAATACAATTACAACAGAGAGTTTTCCGCTTCAAAAGATCATAAGCACCCGGGTTCATGGTCTGCAAAAATGAGACCGGATTTCACTCTATCATTATGGCCGGAGGCATTTTCAAGAGATGAAGCTGAAAAACAGGAACTGATGGTGCACATTCATTTTGACGCAAAATACAAGGTTCAGGAGATCTCAGAGATTATTGGAGAAACAAGAAAAGATTTCAATCAGGAAAAAGAAGACGAGAAAAAGGGGATCTACAAGCGGGGGGATCTTCTTAAAATGCACGCATACAAAGACGCCATAAAACGAACAGGCGGGGCATATGTCCTTTATCCGGGTACTTCTGAAAAAATATTCAGGGGTTTTCACGAGATAATACCGGGACTTGGTGCATTTGCCATTCGTCCTGCTTCTAAAAACAATGGTGTTGATGAATTGAAAACTTTCTTGACTCAGGTAATGAATCATGTAATCAACAGAGCTTCAAAAAGAGAGTATGTCTCCTACTACAGGTTCAACACCTATAAACATAAAGGGAGCTATGAAGTAAGGGAAAGGATTCCGGAATATTATTCTGTTCACAACAGGGTTAGAACGCCTCCGCCTGAATCGGTAAATGTACTGGTGGGTTATTATAAAGACGATGCACATTTGAAGTGGATCATGAAAAACGGATATTACAATGTTAGACGAGAGGGAAGAGGAAAATTGACGATTACTGATGAGGTTCTGAGAGCCCGTTATTTGCTGCTGCACACAAAAGGACAGTTGATATCTGATTTAATCTTCTTCAAAGACAGTCAGCAGCCTGAAATCAAAACAAAAAAAGAAATGGCTCAAATGCAGTATCCCAATCCAGGACATAAAAGTTATTATCTCTTTAAAATTGATACTATAAAACGCCCGGGCTTTGATAAGGCAAAATGGGATATCAGAAAACTAAATAATTATAAACCCGGAAGACAGTCAGGCTATCCTTTTACTGCAACATTGGCCGAGATAACGAATGCAAAAGTGACGTGAACGAAAAAAGCGGATCAGGGGGACAGTCCCTTGATCCATGTGGAGAAAGGCCGTTTTTCTTCCGTTAGCGAGTGATACTTTTACATGGTTCATCATTTAAGAGGCCGGGGAATTTGACAGATTTCGAATTCAACGCAAAAGTGCCATTCATTCATCATTCTCAATCTCTTTTTTTAGCTCCTCAAGTTCCTGTATGGTTAAACCCTCGTATTTAGAAATCAGTTCCAGCGATAGCCCATCTTGTATCATTTTTTTAGAAGCTTCTATTGCTTTATTGCGTTCTCCCTCTTCTCTTCCTTCTTCTCTTCCTTCTTCTCTTCCTTCTTCTCTTCCTCTTTCCTCAGCAACGCTAAGAGCTGAGTACTTATCCATAATTGCCTTTTCTCTTGCCATG
>CAZVWW010000143.1:0-5287 GCA_964631265.1 uncultured Thermotogaceae bacterium | reverse complement strand
CAAGCGGTGCCACTACGCCACAAACTACTACGACCGCGGTACTTTTAGAGCTTCGAATCAGTTTTACGGTTTCGGCCGGTGCGCCGAGAGTCCTGGTTGTTTACAGCTATGACAGCGAATATGCCTGGAATTCGGCTCTTGACAAGTCTATTCGGGAGACGCTTGATAATACGGACTGTGAGCAGCGGTATTTTTACATGGATACCCGGTTGAGGAACAGTGAGGAGTGGAAGGTCAAAGCCGGGCAGATGGCCCTGGACCTGTTGGAAGATTGGCAGCCCGATGTTGTGATCGCCTGTGATGACAATGCTGTGGCTTACTTCGCCTCTAAAATACCTGAATCGGCCGGTGTACCGGTCGTCTTTTGCGGTATGAACAACGATCCGGCCTCGTACGGCTATCCGAAGCCGGGGGTGACAGGGGTTTTGGAAAGGCCGTTCCCGGTTGCCTCGCTCGATCTCTGCTCTGAAATCGTGCCCCGGCTCAAGCGCGTGGCCTTTATTGGTGATGAGACAAGCACGACGGACGGATACATCGACTATATCAGACAACAGAACCTGGGAAGGTATGAGAATGCCGGGTTTTACAAGTTCAGGAGTAATCAAAACCTCCGACTCGCCCTCGAAAACCTTGCTGCGATCACCGATGCGTTCTATATGATCAGATCCACCGAATTCATGGATGAAAACGGGAACGTTCTGGGCACAAAAGAGCTGATGAGAAATGTTCTGGACGCAACGGACGAGCCCGTCATCGGCCTGTCGGATTTTATCGTCTACGACGGGGCTCTGTGCGGCGTTGTTCCCGATCCGGCCTTTCACGGCAGCGTCTCGGCGGGTATTGCCCTGGAGATCGCTTACAAGGGGAAAGAACCCTCTGACTTCCCCATTGTTGCTTTTGAATCCCCTTTGAGCGGTGCGAGAGACGGGTTGGCGTTGATCAATCTGGAAACGGCGGCTGAAAAGGGATTTAAGGTTCCCGTTGAAACGATGAACAAGGCTGATGTCCTTGTCAGCCCCCTGGGAAGAGAAGAGGAGATTCTCCTCGAGTACTATGAACTGAAAATGGATTCAATATTGAACGATATCCTCAATTTCCTCCGGGAAGTGGCCTCCACAGAGTATGCCGGAAACGGAAACTGGAACCGGATCAAAGAGGCCTTTCTCAGAGAGAACTCTCGGAGCGATAAACGATATTCCGCCCTTTACTTCTACGTGAAGCCGGACGGTCACTACTATACCCATGTGAGAAACTACACCGGTGTCAGCTTGAAGGACAGGGCCTATTTTCCAACCTTGGAAAGCGGAAGAGAGGTCAGAGGGTATCCCGTCATAAGCCGGTCTACGGGAAGAAAATCAGCTGTCTTTGGTGTCCCCGTTAAAAAAAACGGAACCATCACCGGATCGATCGCGATGTCGGTCTTTATGGAAGAATTGAATCAGCGGCTGAACGACGAGATGAGACCGGATAATGACACCCTGCTGATGGCCGTGAACGACCTGGGCACACTCATGCTGAGCAGCCGGGAAGAGTCCCTTTTGGAGGATGTTGATGCGTTCATCGTGTCAGACCCCGGGGCCTTCATGTCGATTCTCAATGAGAATGATTCAGGACAAATCGCCTTCCAACAGGGCCTCTCAGAATACCTGGGTACATTCAGAACCGATCCGGTGACCGGCTGGAAACTGGTCTATGCCAAAAAGATCTTTGACTTGACGGACGAATACGAAGATGTCAGTATGGCAAAAAACCTGGAGAAAGTGGTTGAAGTGGTGCTTGCCCGAATCAACTCACTGGAGAACAAGCTCATGGAGGCCGGCACCCGTTTTGCCAGGGCAGAAAGGGTTCCGGACGACGTTGAATCGATGCTTGAGTCTCTCTACACAGAGACCCGGGACGTCTATGATATCTCCTTCATCGACACAGACGGTATCATCAGGGAACTCTTCCCGGAAGAACGCAGCGAAGTTGAAGGGGCCGATGTGTCCGATCACGCTGTTGTGAAGAGGGTTCAGGAAACACAGAAACCCGTTCTCAGCCGGCTTATCAAACTGATAGAGGGGTTTTTTGCCGTCGATTTGGAATGGCCCGTTTTCAACACGGGCGGAAAACTGACCGGTTCTCTGAGTCTTATCATAAGACCCGGACCTTTCTTCTCCGGGCTCATCAGGGAGAGTCTGGACAATCCTGTTTTCGAGGTCTGGCTCATGCAGGAGGATGGCACTATCATTTATGATCCGGACCCAAACGAAATCGGGAAAAATATCTTCGACGATGAGATTTATACCGGCTACGACGAGTTGAAAGAGCTTGGCCGGGAGATCCTGGACAAGAAAGAGGGCCGGGGAGAATACACCTACCTCGCAACAGGCGGAGAAAAACCGGTGAGCAAAGTGGCTGTCTGGAAGACATTGACCCTTCATGAGAGGGAATGGAAGGTTGTTCTGACAAAAGTCGAATAACGAATTGTAACGGTTCACTCAAGACCGAAACCTGTGTCTTCTCAAGATAGGGGGCACGGGTTGAGTACAGAAAACATAATCACGAATAAACAGCTTAAAGGGGGATGCCTATGAGAAAAACACAATTACAGTACAGAATGCTTTTACTGACACTTTGTTTCCTGCTTTTCACACTGTTGACCTTTTCAAATCCGGTGAAATGGGAGGATCAGATCATCTACTTTCTGATGATAGACCGGTTTGCCAACGGGGATGAAACCAACGATGTTCTCACAGAATCGGGAATTGAAGCCGGAAATGTCAATTCAAAATACAACGGTGGAGACATCCGGGGGATGATCGACAGGCTGGATTATATCAAAGACCTGGGCGTGACGGCCGTTTGGCTGACACCCCCTGTTGCCAATCAATGGTGGGATGGGTTCGTCGATTACGGCGGGTATCACGGCTACTGGGCCCGCGACTTCAAACAGGTGGACGAGCATTTCGGTAACCTGGCTTTGTACGAGGAGTTCATAGACGAGGCCCATAAGAGAGGGTTGTACGTCATCCAGGACATCGTCTGCAACCACACGGGGAACTTCTTCCTCTACGACGAGAAGACGGGTGAGTATTCGCTGAACGATGAGAGTATTCCCACACAGAAGCCGACCCAATTCCCGTTTGATCAGAACGACTACAACGATCCGGAGCAGCGGGACCTGAACATCTACAACTGGCCCTCTGAGATTGAGACCCCCAACAAGAAAAACACGGCATTCGCCAATCTCGACGATCTGAACACGGAGAACGAGAAGGTGATCAAGGCCCTGAAGGATTCTTTCAACTTCTGGATCGAGAAAGGGGTAGACGGTTTCCGCATCGACACGGCCATCTACGTCGACGATCCCTTCTGGCCGGAATTCCTTGAGGCCGATGACGGGATTTACAGTGCGGCCGAAGCCCGGGGCAAAGAGAATTTCATCGCCTTTGGGGAGGCCTGGGTCACACCGAAACCGATGGAGAACGATGCGGAAAAGCTCGTGGCCGGGTATTTTGATCTCGGGTTTAATTCAATGCTGGATTTTCCTTTAATGAGCGAGATACACCGGGTCTTCAAGGAGGGCAAACCCACCGCCAACATGCAATACCGGCTTGAACAGCGGGAAGCCTTCTTTTCCGGAAAACCGATGATCACGTTTATCGACAATCACGATATGTCACGTTTTCTCAACGGCGCCCGGGTGCTTGATCTGCAGCAGGCGCTTGCCTTCATTTTCACCATCCCCGGTGTTCCGACCATCTATTACGGAACCGAACAGGGGCTCGACGAGACAAGGGCGGCCATGTTTAAAGGCGGATTTATGTCTGAAGGAGAAGACCGATACGATAAGAAGTCTTTCCTTTACGATTACATCCATGAACTGACAGAACTCAGGAAAGAGCACGAGGCCTTCCGGCACGGGACGGTCAAGGTTGAATACGCAGACACGCTGGGCCCGGGCCCGTTGATCTATTCCATCAAACACGGGGAGGAAGAGTACCTCGTCTTCATGAACACCTATGGCAAGGGCAAATACGCTTCCGACTTTCAAACCGGGTTGGCAGAAGGGCGCATCCTCAAGCCGGTCTATACAAGCCGTATGATCTCAAGGGCCATGACGGTGGGAGAGAACGGAACGATGAACGTACTCCTGGATCCGAAATCCGTCGGTGTTTTCAAGGTAACAGATAAGCGTGAACCCCTGAAAGACAACGGGATTGAGGTCAGTATCGAGAAACCCGTTAAAACCGCTTACACTGAGAATTTCACCGTCAGCGGTAGCTCTCAAAACACCGGGAAGATCAGGGTATTCGTTGACGGTAACAAGGAAAAGTACCGGGAGGTCAAACCGGACGAAGAGGGAAACTGGCGCGCGGAGATCAACCTCGCCGACTTCATCTCGGGAACTCACAAGATCTTTGCCAAGGCCTACGGGAAACTACCGATTCACTACGCCTACTCAGACACCGTTGAAGCCCGCATGGAGATTCCCATCCAGAAGCTGGCTGAAAAGAACGATCCCCTCGATGACGACCATGGTCCAACCGGGGATTACGAATATCCCAGAGGTGAGGGCGGCTATACAAAACAGATGGACATCGACAGAGTGGCATTGAGCCAGATTGGACAGATGCTCAAGATGGAGATCCGGATGAACGATATAACCGACCGATGGGCTCCCCGTAACGGCTTTGACCATGTCACATTCCAGATCTTCTTCGATGATCCGGACCAGACCGGGATAAAAGCCCTGCCCAAACAGCAGGCCGAGATGCCGAAAGGGGATTGGGATTATCAGATATACGCCACGGGATGGTCCCTGACGGCTTACACAAGCACCGGCGCCGGCCCTGACGATTACGGCAAGGCAGCCGTTCCGGCCCCGACCGTTAAGACCGAGCAGCTTGACAACAAGATCACCCTGTTGATCCCGCTTTCCACCTTCGACACCACATCAATCGACGGCTGGAAGGTGTATTTCACCACCTATGATTACGATGGCATAGAGGCCCTTCTCAGACCGATCTCCGACGATCCGGGAAAGTGGGCGTTTAAAGGACCCTCTAAGGATGCCCCGAAGATAATGGATGATCTGTATCTGGAGATTGAATAGAGAACTTTTCCAGCTCCAAGCTTTCCGGAGAACAAGGTACCCCTCCGGGGGAGGTTTTCGACTCTTTGCTTCTTTTTTTCCGGTTGCAGGTCCCAACACTTCTTTTTCTTTTCTGGCTTCAGGTCCCCGGCCTGAAGCCGTTATCCCGACAAGAGTCCCCTGGCTCTTGTCCTTTTGCTTTTGCTTTTG
>CAZVWW010000142.1:0-5323 GCA_964631265.1 uncultured Thermotogaceae bacterium | reverse complement strand
TTCTTTGACCTTTTTTGCCTTTTCTGCTATCTTGATTTATATCACCTCATATTATGACTCAAGTTGTGCGTCATTATTGCTGCTGGCTAAACGCTGCTGCTTAACCCCGGACCCCGGAAGCTTTGACCTCCTTAAAGTCCATATCTTAAGCTTCAATACTCAATTAAGCTGTGGTATTTTTCATTCGCGTACGACGTGAGTTACACCACTTTCTCGTTGAAGAGAGCCAGATTGGCTGTCAGCATTTCCCCCTGCATCAGATCGTTCATGGCCTCTATAAAATCGGGCCTGTTAACGCCCGGTATTAGTCCCTGTTTAGCGATTTCAGCGGCTATGACAATATTCTGCATCCTCGAATCACTCAGATCCTCATCGAAGACCTTTAAGACCGTGATCTTTCTTCTCTTCGCCTCCTGCGCAATCAAGGTGTTCGAGGTCTCCTTCTCTTTACCGAGTCGTACACCAAGGGGTTGCCAGACGGCATCGTAATAGATGAGCGTCGCCCCGTCTTTGAGATAATCGTTCATGGCCCGTAAGGCCTCATGTCTTTCAAGGGAGAGACAGAGATCGGCCCTGTTCTGACCGATGAGAGCAGCATGCACTTTCTCCCCCATCCTGATGTGAGAAGAGACCATACCGCCACGCTGGGCGAGACCGTGGGTATCGGCTCCGATCACTCTCTGCCCCGAATGGTCAATGGCCCTTGTGACAATCTCGCTGAGTAATCCGATTCCCTGGCCGCCGACACCGACAAGATAAATATTGAATCTATCCATTTTCCTCATCCCCCTTCTTCTTCGAAGGTTCAATGGCATTAACAGGGCAGGTTTGCATACAGGAACGATCGCCTATGCATAAATCCTCCTGAACCCAGACCTCGCCGTCCTCAGTTATCTGAAAACTGGGACAGGCAAACTCGCTGATGCATACATAACTCTGATTGCATCTCTCGCTGATCTTCACTTTCTGCGGAAGCGAGACTCCTTTTTTACGTTGCTCCCGTGTAAATTTCAGCATACACGGATGCCTGGCTATTACAACCGTGAAGCCATTTGTTGAGACCGCCTCTTTGACACTCTCGATGAGTTTCTTCTGATTATACGTATCTGTCTCCCATATATGTTTGACACCAAGCCCTTCAAGAAGCTGTTTGACGGGTAACTTGGTAGTCTTTTCGTTGAAGTTTTCTCCCGTTGCCGGATGATCCTGATGTCCGGTCATGGCGGTGGTTCCGTTTTCCATTATGATGAGTGTTTGATTATGATTGTTATAAACAGCATTGACTATTCCGGGAATACCGGCATGGAACAACGTTGAATCCCCGAGGAATGATATGACTTTTCGGGTTTCATTAAAGAGGCTTAATCCGGAAGCTGTACCGTTTGAATGCCCCATGCAAAGGAGAACCTGTCCCATATTATAAGGCTCAAGCGCACCGAGCGTGTGGCAACCGATATCTGCCACCGTGATGTCATTCTGATTTAGCGCTTTCTTAATGGCAAAAAAGGCCGAACGATGCCCGCATCCCGGACACATCTGGGCCGGTCTCGGATTGATCCCGGGTTTTTTCGGATCGGAGGATTCGATAGACGGGAAATCATCCCATGTTTGACTCAGGATCTCCCGGACCTTATCCGGTGTATATTCGCCTATCCAATCCTCAATCGAGCCCTTTCCGATGATCGTTGTGTCTATCTTCTTCTCATAGGCGATGGCCTTTATTCTAAGCTCCATATAATCGTCGAGTTCCTCCAGGACCTTCACTTCATCGTGGTTCTTCAAGAATTCAACGATGGTCTTCTCGGGGAGCGGGTTAACAAACGCGGGTTTGAGCACATCGGGTTTATTCTCCACGTCTTCAAGAACGTCGAGAAGCGAAAGGTACACAACACCGGCTGTTATAACGCCTCTTTTACTCTTTCCCGGGTCAGAAACGATGTTGAAAGGACTTTCATCGGCAACAGTTCTCATCTTTTCAAATTTATTTAAGGCCTTTCTCTTCATATCCAAAGCTCTGGCAGTTAAAGGAATATAGGGGCCGTTTTCGGGTTTAAAGCCGGGTGTGTTATCGAAATGCCTGTGCTCTAAAGCGGAAAATTGAACACGTTCCTTGGCATGGCAGACATGAGTGCTCATCCTCAGAATAACCGGCATAGCTCTTTCTCTGGATAGCTTTGCAGCCTCTTTGAACATCGTATAGACCTCGGTGGGGGTGGCAGGCTCAAGGACCGGGATATAGGAAAGAGACGAATAGTGTCTGTTGTCCTGCTCATTCTGAGACGAATTTGCCCCCGGATCATCGCCGAGGACAATAACCATCCCGCCGATCAGGTTCATTAATCCAAGCTGGACAAAGGAATCCGCCGCAACATTGAGGCCCACGCTCTTGAAGAAAACACATGAGAGATGTCCGTTGACGGACGCTCCGAATGCCACTTCCGTTGCAACCTTTTCGTTTACCGAGAACTCAAAATAAAAGGGTCTTTTTTCTTTTGGAATAGATGAGATTGCGGACGCAATCTCGGGAGTGGGCGAACCGGGATAGGACGAACAAACCCGTACGCCGGATTCGATCATTGCCCTTACCAGCGCTGTGTTGCCAATGACTATCTCGCTGACCGGATCATTATTGAGCAGAAAATTTCCCATCTTCTTCATGACGATCATCACCTTTCAGTGGTTTAAGCAACTATTGCAGTATCAAACCGAATACTGTTCCACCAACTGCTTGATTCGATGCCGGCTCAAGGGTTTTGTCAGGTAATTATCACATCTTTCCTTAAAAGCCTTTTCAATCTCTTCAAAATCCGTCAATGCGGTTGTTATGATGATGTTCGATCGCTTAATGTCTTTCTTGCTTTCCTCGAATTTCCTGATCTGTTCAAGCAAAACGTGCCCGTCTCTTCTCGGCATCATGATATCGAGAAAGATCAGCGTATAAGGCTTGTTGTTGTCATACGCTTCTATATATTTTTCCCAGCCCTCAACACCGTCCAGGGCCATGTCGCACGCCATCTTCTCAAGAACCATGTAATACAATATCTTGGCAGATATCTCGTCATCTTCCACAACAAGTGCTCTCAAAAACCTCACCTCCGAAAAGGATTTTTTCTTTTATAATGATACCATATTTCTGAATGGCTTTCACTTTAACGGTAAAAAAAGAAGGTGCTGGGAAAACATCATGCACATGCACACTTTTAAGACCGGAAACAGAAACTCCGGGAAAACAAATGATATAATCAAAGGAAAAGAAAGGAGATGAGAAAAATCGACAACAATTATCTGTACAAGAGCATACTGGATAATCTCTATGACGGGGTCTATTTTGTTGATTTAAACAGGAAGATCACCTATTGGAACAAAGCGGCCGAGACCATAAGCGGATACAGTTCTGAAGAAGTTGTCGGGTCACACTGTGCCGATAATATTCTGGTTCATGTGGATAGATTCGGCAATTCTCTTTGCCGGGCGGAATGTCCCCTGACCAAGACGATGAAATCAGGTCTGCCTCAGAATGTCAACGCCTTCATGCATCATAAAGAGGGACACAGATTACCGGTTAAGATCAAATCCATTCCGATGTCGGATGATTCCGGAGAAATCATCGGCGGGATTGAGGTCTTCAGCGATATTTCCGAAGAGATCAATCTAGAGGACAAGGTGGAGAAATTAGAGGGACTGGTCTGGAAAGATGAGCTCACAGGAGTGGCTAACAGACGTTTTATAACAGATAAGACCAAGATCCTGTTGAACCTCAAGAGAACGTTTAACAAGGGTTTTGCAATCATGTTCTTTGATGTTGACCACTTTAAACGGGTCAACGATACCCACTCCCACAGCGTTGGGGACAAAGTCCTTAAGATGGTAGCCAACACATTGAAAAACAATCTCCGCTCCTCCGATCTCATCGGACGTTGGGGCGGGGAGGAGTTCGTGGGGCTTTTTCCCGGAGAAGACAAAGCCGTGTTTAAAGAGGTGGCAAACCGGATTAGAATGCTGATTGAAAACAGCTTTTTAACGGTTGAAGATGAGAAGATTTCGGTCACGGTTTCGATCGGGGTGACAATTGCTAAAAAGGGCGATACAATCGATGATTTGATCAAGAGGGCTGACAAAATGATGTATAAGTGTAAAACAGCAGGCCGGAACAGGGTGAAAACGGATTTTTAGGAGGAGAGATGTACGAGAGATTAGATTATTTCGAGAAACGTATGAAAGAGCAGTTTGGAGAAATCAAACCCTTTATTATCAAAAGAAGGGAAACAATATCGAACTGGCGATTTGCGAGCAGTAAGGCCCTTTTTCCACCGGTTCAAGGGTGGACCCATATTAATTCCGGATATGAATGGAACAGGGCAAAGTCACCGGTATGGTTTGAAACGGATCTCTTCATAGAAGCAGTTGAACCCGGAGAGGACATTTTTCTCTCAGTTTGGACAGGCGGGGAAAGTCTTGTCTTTGTCGACGGGCAACCCTTTGGTGAGTTGAACCTGTATCATAAGCAGCTGAATGTACAACGCTTTGCAGATGCGTCAACACATACCGTGGATATACAGAGTGTCCCGCATGGTCTCTTCGGAGAAAAATCAAGGGAAACAAGACTGGAGAGGGCCTTCTTAATCGTCACAGACAAGGCGATTAACGATTTTTTCAGGCTTCTGGATACAACGCTGGACCTTTGTGTCAACACAGACGATAAAGACCTCTCCGATTCCTTGAGAGAGCTCCTGGAAGAGACAATGGTGATGACGGAGATACCGCGCGATACAGAGACATATCTCTCATCCATCAGAGATAACGCCCTCATCCGGGGGTACATCGACAAGAAATACAGCTCCGAGGAAACAACGGTTAGCGCGGGGAATCACCTGCCGGGCGATCTTCGACAAAAAATGCTGGTTGCCTGTCAGTATCTTGAGCAGCGGCTGGAGGAACTACAGAGACGTTTCCCCAAAAGAGGAAAGATCTATCTCACCGGTCATGCCCATATCGATTATGCCTGGTTGTGGCCGGTAGAAGAAACAAAAAGAAAGATTCCCAGGACGTTTGCCAACGCCCTCTCTATCATCGACAGAACGGATGATTTTATCTTTGTGCAATCTTCGGCACAGATGTATAAAGACCTTAAAGAAAGCTATCCGTCACTCTATAAAAGGGTCAAGGAAGCGGTTAAAAACAGAAGATGGATACCCGCTGGCGGGGCATGGGTTGAAAGTGATTGCAACATCCCCTCCCCCGAATCCCTTGCCCGGCAGTTTTATTACGGGCAAACCTTCTTCAGGGAAGAGTTTGGGAAATACTCACGGGTTGCCTGGCTTCC
>CAZVWW010000141.1:0-5337 GCA_964631265.1 uncultured Thermotogaceae bacterium | reverse complement strand
CCGGGATTTTATAACAAGATTCTTTATAAACCCCCGTTTTTTCAGGAGAATCATATTATCAATTCTAACTAATCCAAGAAGCTTACCGTGACTTTCGATCACCCATTTATCGTGAAACATTTTTATCTGTAAATCTGTTTCCTTTATACTGTAATCCCGATGGCAAACGGTATTTAAGGGGAACTATCATTTCACATTTTTTATTTCTTCCTTATCTATGTCAACGGGCAATCCCACTCTCATGAAGTATCTTGCAAAGGCTTGTGATAGGTGTTCTCTGTATGGGGGCAACAGTCTTAACCGAAATTCATTTTTGCAGGCTACTTTCTTTAAATATTGTTTAGGAACAGTATATACTCTATGAAAATCCACAACGCAGTAATCGATTTCGATATTATCTGATTTTGCTTTGTTCAAAAGATGATAAGCTGGTTCTTTGCCTTGTCTCAGACTTTCTCTTGCTTTTCTGGATTTATAGTATTTGTTTGCCAATTGTAATTGCTTCAAATCCCATACTGAACATAAAACTACTGAATCGATTTTATCATTTGCTAAATCACAAGCTTGAGACATGATGATCGATTTTTCAAGAGCTATCACTGGATTATAGGACTCCGGTTCATAGTTTTCATCTAATAGGCTTTCGTATATCTCCTCATTTGGCAAAATGATTTGGCAATTAAATAAGATATCCCCTTGAGACAAAGAGGTTGATTTTTGAATTTCTTTATACCATTTGAACTTATTCATCAATGAACCCATCCTCGTTTTCAACAGAAGTGAATTTAAGGGTTTGTGGCTTTTTAAATTTGAGTTTGATCTTTTTTTGGATGGGAATTTCAACGATTGGTTCTGAAGTGTTGTTTGGCTCTGGGTTGAAAGTATATTTTTCTTCATGATAAATGTTAGTATTTTCTTCAGAATTCCAATGAATAGAGGGTCTCAATGAGTTAGATGCCAAGCCATTTAATTTTTTGGCTGTAATTTTCATGATTCACCTCCATAAACCGGATTAAGTTTTTTAATATAGTCCGGTTTTAAGGTTTTGAAAAAGGTCTCTTTCTCTTCTATATGCGCTTGCTCAATTAATACTGACGGATTGTTTAAAAAAGATTTTGTGTTCTCTATTTTTCTTTTGCAGTTAATATCAAAAATGGACCTTTTGACTATTTGATCATTTATCTCTATGTCAAATGAATTTCCAATTCTTATATAATTTTCAAAATCACCCTTATAAAAGACTGTTTTTAGATCAATGGGTTGGTTATGTATTGCGTCAGAGCCAAAAAGAATTCTTAGTTTGATGTTTTGAAATATATTTTCTTGAAAAACATTTATGTATCTTAGATTCACTAAGTGGATATCTTCAATGACTTGACTGTCTATGATTTTTTCAAAGGTTTTATAAAAGGAGGAAGAAAAGTCTTTCCATCCCGAATATTCTTTTTGGTTAACAAAGGATATAATATCCGGTCCAATGTTTAAGACTAAATTCTTTTTTGAAATCTTATAATATGGTGCGTATCGAAATGCGGGGTCATTTAATCTGATATGCTCAGGAAGCTGCATTATTGGATGGGGTATTGGTTTTTCGGGAAATTGTTCTTTTATTTTCGGATAAATAACCCCAAATACAGCGCTGGGAGGATAAGCACTTTTAAAGCGGATTTCCAACAGCACCTCATTGATTGGAGAATTTTTTATTTTTTTTGGTAATTTCATTCGTACACCTTCTTTTGTGAAACGCCTGTTGTTAATAGCTTTTGCGGGCTCTAATTTTCCTTCCAAATCCTTCTGCACTTTTTAAGTGTTTTTTGGGATCCATTTATTTTTTCATATTCCGGATTTCGCTTTATGAATATCAGTTCACTTTTTATTTCTTTTTGAGATAATTTTCTCATTTTATGAGCTCTTTTCTTTTTTACGATTCATGCCTTTATTATATCATTTTTGGATTGATGATTTGGAAAAAAAGTAATTGTTTCTCTTCTTGTATAATCGGTAAATACCCAAGGGTGGGTATTTGATTTTTTTAGCGTTCCACCCGTGGGCGGGATGGAACGAGGGGGAAGAGGAGCACCCCTTCTTGTTCTATTTGATTTATAAAGGAAATTCAAAAAATCACTCAGATAAATGTATGCATCTTCATAACCTATTTTCCCAGGTGACCCTTTATTAGTGTTTTTATGAACCAGCCAATCTCTATATTTTTTAATTTGCTTGATCATTCCAACAGTATGGGAATCAATGATTGTTTTGTATAAATCAAGTATTTCTCCAAGGGGCCATCTTTCTATTTTTTCAATTATTTTTTCTCTGATGACTTTACTCAATGTGTTTTGATCACTATTCATTTGGATATAGTGATTAGTCAGCTCAAAAAGATAGCGCTCAAATATTGTCCATAACTGTAGTATGGTATATTCTTCTGCTTTATTCTTAAATCTTTTGGAATAATATTCCTTATTTTCTCCGATTTCTTTTGAAAAATTCTCCATATGCTTTTTCCGAGAAAACTCCTTACTTAATTCTATCTGAAATTCGTGAAGTTTGATAACTTCTTGTAAATCTTTTATATAACCCATCTGGAAGTAACCTCATCCAAAATATTGAGAAATACTTCTTGATTCACTTTATAGGCTTTTTTTAAAGTAATACTTTCTACCCAGTACCAGCCGTCTTCTTCTATTCCTCTGAAAATTTTATGCTCTTTTTTATGCCCTTCGATTTTTGTTGTTATGACTGGCCCGCCGTTTTTAAAATATAAAAATTTTCTGCTTTCGTATTGAGTCGCCAAGTCCACTCTTCCACTGGCACCTATTATGTCCAGTCCGACCGGCTTGAGTTCGGCAATAACATTTTTATCTTTGCAAATGAGTAGTTTTTCAACGGTGTATTTCCCGGTTTTTTCCTCGTGGAGTATAATGGGTTTTCTCTTAAAATGGAAATATTTTTTCTCGAGCCATTTTTGAATTGAGCTGTAGAGGTCTTCTACTTGTTGGATATAAAATTCTATTTCTTCTTTTTTTTCTTCTATCATTTTAATCACCTCTTTTTCTTACCGGATGGTATGTTAGCTCAATATATACTTTTCTTTGTCATTTCATTCTTTTCTTTTACCGTTTTGCTTTTTTTATGATAATCATTCAATATCGCCCACTTCAAAAAAGCAAACGGGACGGTTCTGTTTGAAAATCGAAAAGGAACGTCTAGGTTTTTTTCCGTTAATAATTGATCCTATAAATAGGTCTCAAGCTCTTTTGAGTCTTTCATATCAAGCAACGCCATCGAGAGTGTTTCTATCTGTTGTGAGTCCAGTTTTTTTATTTTTTCAAAATATTTGTTGTCGATATTTGGGAATTTCTTTTTTGTCATTTGCCAGAGGATATGTAAGAGTTCTTCCCTTCCTTCTGTCCTTCCTTCGTTATATTTCTGATCCTGTTCTCTCTTTATTACTCTTTCAAGATTAGTGATCATCTTTTTCACCTCCGTTGGATCTTTTTCCTCCAGGATTCTTTCGATTTTTTAAACCGTTTGTGGCCGCTTTCTTTTTAAACGATCAATGCCCTTATATATTATAGCATTGATGCTTATTAGTGATCGGTAAATACCCAGGGGGGTATTTGGTTTTTTTAGCGTTCCACCCGTGGGCGGGATGGAACGAGGGTTTGGGATGAATATTGAATGCCTTCGTTTAATTTACCCAGTTCACGTATCTGAGGCTGGCAATTCTTTTGAAATGTTTAACGTTGTTTGTGACCAACACCGCATTATTAACAATACAGTTTGCTGCAATTATCAAATCTGCATCATCTATAAGAGTCCCCTCAGACCTAAGTTTGGAATATATCTCTGCAGCTAATTCAAAAGTTTTGTTATCAAGCTCTAAAAAGTCAAAAAGATTGCACATTTGATTAAACTGTTCAATCTTCTGAGAATTATCAATGTACTTTAATCCTCTTAAAACCTCATAATAACTAATTTTGTTAAACACCAATTCATTATCATTTCTCAATTCCTTCTTAATCCGTTCTGCTATTCCATATTTTCCCTTTAAAAGATAACTTATGATGTTGGTATCTAAACAATAAAGAATCATAGATCAATATTTTCCCTTTTAAAGTTGACTCTTTGTTCTATTATTGAATCGAATTTTTCTATTTTCTTTTTCTCGGTGTCTGAGAGCAAAGAGCTTAATTGATCAACAGCATTTATTTTTTTCTTTTTCTCTGTTTCATCCTCTATCATTATGATTAGTTTGATTTTTTGGTTCTCTTTTAATCCTTTTGCTATATAGGAAGGAATATCTATTTTCCCTTCCTTGTTATAATTTGTTTTATATTCGTATACGATCATTTTTATCATTCCTTTTTTGGTTTTTTGATTCTATTTATGTCGTTTTATCCTGCCTCTATTATATCATTTTTGGGAACTGGTGATTTTTAGAAAACAGCGTTCCATCTGTTGAATCATTTTGTCGTTGATGATTGTTGGGATAGGAGTCGGTAAATACCCGGGGGGGTATTTGGTTTTTTTTAGCGTTCCACCCGTGGGCGGGATGGAACGAGGGAGGGGGGGAGGCGTTTGATGAATATGGGGCTCCGGTAAAGGGGCACCGGTGTGAGAGCGTGGGGGTTTTTCATCAACCCCTATTGATGATGAGAACCCCGTTTTCTTTCAGCCTCTCTTTGGTTCCCTTTGTGTATCCTGTTTCTGAATAGGTCATGCAAACGGCCTTTGGTTCCTCTTTTTTGAGTGTTGTTGCGATTTTCAGCCATCTGTCGGCGTCTCGTTTTCCGTATTTTCCCTTTTTGTTATTTAAGCAGTTAACAGTAGATGGATTTCATATGAGATGGTTATTGTTATTCTAATGCTTTTCTGCTCATTTCAGTTTTTCTTTGCATTTTATTATACGCTTTTAAAACACTCTCATCAAGATTTGAGATATACAAGCTCACTCTTTCGGTTTGATTTTTCTATCGTTGGGAAAATTACTGCTTTTGTCAGAACGCTCTCATAATCTTTCTTCTCTCAAAATCAGAGGGACAGGTCCCTTGATTACGGTTTCATAAACACGGGACCTGTCCCTCTGATTTGCGTATGGGTATCGAATTTTTGACATTTACAACCGGGGTGTGAGCCTTGAATTTTGAATGAATGTTGTGGCTCATCCTTCGTTGATGGCAAAGAAAACCGGTATATTGACCGTTATCCATTTGTAGAAGGGGTAGATCTCTCTGAAAGCCGGCTCACTCAACGCTTCGCGTATCACTTCGATGAAAGTGTCCAGGTTTGCCGGCCAATAGGCCTGCAGGAATCCGTGAGCCCTGTAGGTTC
>CAZVWW010000140.1:0-5352 GCA_964631265.1 uncultured Thermotogaceae bacterium | reverse complement strand
CGTGCCTCTCGCTTATCTGGCTAAGTATGGGTTTGAACTTGAGAGAATAAGGACATGAGCCAGGGGACTCATGGCGGGATAGAGGCAACCGGCCGGGGGACCGGTACCCAGACCAGGGGTAACGGGGGACGTCTGTTTCCAACGTCAACACAGGGGGCCGGTGGGACAGGACCGCTGATACGGGAATCATCGGACCAGTCCCCCCTCCCCTTTCTTTTCTCGCGCCATCTCCCCGGGGTGGCGCGGTGAACCCGAAAACAGTCCCCTGGCTGTTTACCTTTTGCTTTTTGCTTCATTGAAAAGACAGAAAAAGGAAAAATGTTATAATAGTAGAAGGAAAAGACTACGATGCATTAAGAAGGAGTGAGACGATGAAGAAGCGAATACTTGGAAGAACAGGCGAGGAACTCTCGATCATTGGATTCGGGGGCATTCTTGTCATGGATGAGACGCCGGAGGAATCTGAACGGCTGGTTGCCAAGGCGATCGACAAGGGGATCAACTATTTCGATGTGGCGCCGCAGTACGGGAATGCGCAGGAGAGGCTTGGGCCTGCCCTGGAACCGTACCGGAAGGATGTTTTTCTGGCCTGCAAGACACAACGCAGGGGTTATGAGAACGCCATGAAGGAGTTTAAGGAGTCCACAGAGCTCCTGAAGACGGATCATATCAATCTGTACCAGCTGCATGCGGTGACGACAGATGAGGACGTTGATCAGATACTGGCCGATGACGGGGCGCTCAAGGCCTTCCGGGAGTTGAAGGAGCAGGGGGCGATCGACTATATCGGGTTTTCAGCCCACACGGAAGAGGCCGCTCTGCGATTGCTCGAGAATTTTGATTTCGACACCACTCTTTTCCCATTGAACTGGGTGACCTGGAACAAGAACGATTTCGGGAAGAGGCTTCTGGAAGAGGCGCGAGAAAGAAACATGGGCATCCTTGCGCTCAAGGCACTGGCCAGGCGGGCCCTGGGCGAGAACGAGGAGCGGGCCTATCCGAAAGCCTGGTATTATCCCGTTGAGAGTTATGAAGAGGCCGAGATGGCCCTGCGCTTCACGTTGTCGCTTCCCGTTACGGCAGCCGTGACCCCCGGACATGAGCAATTTATGGACTGGGCCTGCGATATCGCCGAGAAATTCGAGCCCATGACGGTGGAAGAGCTGGAAAAGGTCAAAGAAGAGGCACAGCAGTACAAACCCATATTCCCCGAGGATTAAAAACGGGCAGAGAGGTGATCGAATGGTTCTCAAGACTTTGAATTTCAACGGTCATACCATCGAGATTGTCAGGGGGGATATCACACAGGAGAAGACAGAGGCCATCGTCAACGCTGCCAATTCTTCCCTTCAGCACGGAGGCGGGGTGGCGCTTGCCATTGTCAGAGCTGCAGGCAACAAGGTGACCGAAGAGAGCCGCGAATACATAAAGCAGAATGGAGAGGTGCCAACGGGAAGTGCCATGGTGACCTCGGGCGGGAATCTGAATGCAGATTATATCATCCATGCCGTGGGACCTGTCTGGGGTTCGGGTGGCGAGGATGAGAAACTGAGGCAGGCGATTGAGTCCTCACTCGCGATCTGTGATGAGTATGCGCTCACATCGTGCGCCTTTCCGGCCATCAGCTCGGGCATCTTCGGCTTTCCCAACGATCGCTGTGCCGATATCTTCCTGAAGACGTTGTACGATTATTTCGCTCAGAATCCCGATACGCCGCTGGAACAAGTCAGGCTCTGTAATATTGACGAGGCAACGAGCGCCGTCTTTAAAGAAAAGGCGGATCAGTACGATGAATAATGATAAAACCTTGATTTGAACAGTATTAATGGGGTATACTCTCGTATATTGAAGCACAATGGGTCAAATCTTGGAAATTTCCGGGTGATGAGATGAAGAAGATGAAATACACGGCGGGGGTCATTTTAGCCCTTATCCTGATGGTTGTTATCAGTTGTCAGTTGGAAAGTGATATCAAGATCGGGTTTTCAGGCTCGATCAGCGGGAGGAATTCGACGTTGGGACTGGGGGTCAAAGACGGTGTCGTTCTTGCCGTTGATACAATCAACGAAGAAGGTGGTGTGAACGGCAGGGAGCTGGAACTGATCATTAAAGATGACGAAAACTCGCCCGAAAAGGCCCGGGAAGTTGACCGGGAACTGATCGAAGAAGGCGTTGTTGCCATCATCGGGCATGTCACCAGTGCCATGAGCCAGGCAGCGCTGCCCGTTGTCAATCAGGAGAACATGCTCCTGTTAAGCCCGACAACAAGCAGTAAAAGGGTGACGGGTATGAAGGACAATCTGATCTCAGTCCATCCGCCGAACGATCGTCAACAGGAGATGCTGGCCGATTATCTGCTGAAAGAGACTGACATCCGAACCGTTTCCGTTATCTACGACACCAGCAATGATCCATTCAGCTCTTACTGGCTGGAATTCTTTTCGTCACGTTATGAAGGAAAGGGCGGACGGATACTCAGTACCGTATCCTACGACTCAAAAGTAATAGATGAGGTTATTATGAAGAAGACTAAAAGACTTCTTGAAAAGGATCCGGATGCCGTCTTAATCATCTCCTCCGCAATAGACACCGCCACGATATGCCAGCAGATCGACAAGCAGGGCGGCGATGTTCGTAAACTGAGCTCCGGCTGGGCGAAGGACGAAACACTCCTGCACCTGGGCGGCAAGGCCGTTGAGTCAATCTTGATCCCGGGTCCGTTCAGAGAGAAAACCGAAACTTATCAATCCTTTCAAGAGGTTATTATGGAGCGTTATGGGCGAAAACCCGGATTTGCAGAGACATTCGGCTATGAAACCATGCTGGTGTTGTACGAGGCCATGCTGGCGGTCGAAGAAATTGAACCGATGGCATTGAAGGAGGAAATCCTCAGCGACCGACAATTCAAGGGATTGAGAGACTCGATAGTCTTCAATGAATACGGGGAGGTTGTCGACACCATCCAGCTCTTTACCGTCCGGGATAACCAGTTTGAAAGGATTGTAAACCAATGACAAAACGCTCAAGAACCATCAAGCGTGAACTGTTCACGCTATATCTCGTGATTATCATTGCTTTTCTTGTCATCGTTGGGCTCCTGGTTGGCTACCGGTTGTACAATGCTTCCAAAAAGAACATCCTGAACAACAGTATGCAGCTTGCACTGAGTGTTGGCAATTCGGTGAACATGTATATCGAAGAAACAAATGAGACACTCACGATGATCGGCGAAAACCTCTCCAATGAGATTAACGACGATCTCATGAACAACGCGGGGGTTCGAGCGCATATGGCATCTTTTCTCGAGCATCATACCGATATTAACAAAATCAGAATCCTCGACAATAACAAAACGGTTCAATACATCCTGCCCTACTCTGAAACACAGATGGGGAGCAATCTCAAGTATGCTCCGTTTCTCAACGAGGTCACGGACACCCTTCTATGGTCGGATGTCACGGTTTCAGGTGCTACCGGAAACCGGTCACTGGCCGTTACCCGAAGACTGAAAAACGGTTATTTTGTCGTTAACCTGAGCGTTGAAAAGATCATCAGTATGCTCAAAGACCTGTCGGAAAACACGATGATTATCCTGTACGACGACAACGGAACGGTCATTGCCAGTACCGACCCCAAACACGCCCTTTTCAGAGAAAACCACAGCAACCGGGACTATCTCAAAAAGGCACTGAGCGGACGGCGAACCACTGAACGGTTTGTCCACACTCACCAGGGCAGGGAGACTGAAATGCTCGGCTCAAGCCTGCCGTTGAAGAACGGATGGGTTATTGCCGTTTCCCGGCCGGTTGCCGATGCCTTTGAAATGGTTTATACCATGTCGTTTAATCTGGTATCAGCCACCCTTCTCATCATCGCGGTGGGGCTCATCGTCTTCTACATCTTTTCAAAGCGGATCGAAAAGCCCATCGAGATGCTTGTGACCTGGGCAAAGAAATTATCACAGGGGATCTATATCGGGGATAATGAGCGTGTCACATCCTATGACGAGTTGAACCGTCTGTCCAGCACTTTCAAAACCATGTCGGAGAAGATCGAGGCACGTGAAAACGAACTAACCCGGCAGCGTGAAGAGCTCAACGCCAGCAACGAGGAGCTCGAATCCTACAACGAGGAGATGACCGCGCTGAACCAGGAGCTGGAGGCAAGCGAGAGGGCGGCCAACGCCTCCAACAAGGCCAAATCCGAATTCCTCGCCAACATGAGCCATGAACTGCGGACGCCTCTGAACGGGATCATTGGTTTCTCCGAGATACTCAAATCAACACAGCTCTCATCCGAGCAGCGTGAATATATCAGCAATGTGCTTTATTCCAGCCGCCATCTCCTGGAACTGATCAGTGACATTCTCGATTTTTCCAGGATAGAGGCCGGACGTCTGACCCTGGAGAAGGTGGACACCGATTTAAGGGATCAGTTAAATAAGGCCTTCCGGCTGATCAAGCCCTCTGCTGAGGAAAAGGGACTGGCTCTTTACCTGTCCATTGATGAAAAGATCACCGGACTGGTCAAAACGGACCCGATGCGGCTGAACCAGGTGATTATCAACCTGTTGAGTAATGCGGTGAAGTTTACAAGCGAGGGTTCGATTAAACTGGAAGCCCGTTTACTGGCAAAATCGGACCTCCTGTCAGACCGCGAATCCGGGCAGGAGGAGATGCTCGTCGAATTCAGTGTCACCGATACCGGAATCGGTATCCGTGAGGAGATGCAGGAGAAGATATTCGAGATCTTTACCCAGGTTGATTCCACCATCACCCGGAAATACGGCGGCACGGGCCTCGGTTTGACCATCTCCAACAGTATTCTGGAGCAGATGGGCTCCCGGCTTGAGATTGAGAGCGAAGAGGGCAAAGGGACCCGTTTCAGTTTTCAGGTGCTCTTTGAATATGCAGATGAGAAGTCCGAAAGCCCGCAGAAACCGGCAGATGAGAAGAGTGAGAACATCCTCCCCGACGACAGCCTGAAGGGAAAAAAGATACTGCTTGTCGAGGATGATCCGATCAATGCGAAGCTGACGAAAACGTTCCTGAAGCGGAACTTCCCCGAAACGGAGGTGTTCCTGGCCAAAAACGGCAACCGTGCTGTTGAGCTCTTCAAAGAAGAGAGACCGACCCTTGTCCTCATGGATGTTCATATACCGGGAAAAGACGGTTTGGAAGTGACGAGTGAGATCAGAGCGATTGACAATGGCGGCAAGGGAACAAAGATCATCGGCCTGTCGGCCGATGTCAGAGAAAAGAACGTCCGGCAGGCCCTTGAAAAGGGGATGGACCATTTCGTCACAAAACCCGTTGACCGGGAGGAATTGCTCAAGGCCATTCGCTCATAGAA
>CAZVWW010000139.1:0-5355 GCA_964631265.1 uncultured Thermotogaceae bacterium | reverse complement strand
TAGATACATCAGATACGTTCCGCTATCCAATGATATGTTTTTGCCCCTTAACGGGACTTCCGGTAGGTTTTCAAGGGCTTGAATCTGCTGGGTATCGTTGTTTTCCTTTGCTATGGACAACGCCAGGTCATAGCAATATCGTTCTGTTTCGGCAAAAGCCACCATCTGACCCGTCCCGACAAAGGCATAATAATCCTCCGGATAGGCTTGACTCAACCGGATACCCAGATAGCTTCCCCAGGACTCACCGATGAGGTAGATCTTCTCTTTGTTAAACCTGTCTTTCAAGTAAGCTGTCAAAGCATGCCCATCCTCAACATAGATATCCGGCGTCAGCTCTTTGATGGGATGAGCATTGTATGACTTCCCAACACCGGGTTGCTCCCAGTTGACAATCGTATAATCGCTTTCAAGTTTGGCCAAATGCTCCCTTGTTGCCTGAATTTGTGAACCACCGGGTCCGCCTGCCAGAAAAAGGATGACGGGATTGTCCTTTGATTCTCCCCGAATGCTGATGCTCTGTGTCGTGCCGTTAATCTCAATATCCTCTATAGCGGATAAAGAAGCGTTTTGAGGAGTGTGGGAGGACATTTGGCTGATCACAACCTGCAGAACAAGGATCACAAACAGACCAACGCTCCATAATAATTCGGATTTTAACAATTGACGCGGTTTTGACCTGTTTTTCTTTTTTGCAGCGGCAACAATCCCGGTAATGAGTAGCGCCACCAGAAAACCCAAAGTGGCAAACAAGAGAATAGCAAAGAAAACCCAGTAAACCCAATAAGCGTTGTCCGGTTGAAAAACTATTGCCAGTGCATTAATTCCCAGAACAAATAACAGTACAAACAAAATCTTCTTTAACGTGCCTTTCAATTTCATCATCTCCCAAATTTTTTATATTAAAAACGGTATGAAACGCTTTGTTTTTCTCATGTACATTCTGTATTCCTCGCCGAACTCATTGACCATATCCGCCTCTTCTCTTTTAGCCAATCTGGTATACATCCAGACAATCAAAGGGAAAATGATCAGGGTGGGAAGCGTTGCCCAATCGCAAAGCATCCCTACTGATATCAACAAGAGACCCGTGTATTGTGGATGGCGTATCAGGGAATAAATTCCCGATTGAACGACTTTTCCTTGACCTTCAACTTTTTTCCAGTAGTTGTGGTAAATATCCCGCCAACCCAGAACGATCAGTAAGAATCCCGCCAATCCCAGAATAACACTTAGATAAAGACCCAGATGACCAACATTTCCTACGAGTGTATGTCCCCAGAGAATCCCTTCCGGCAACGATTTCCCAATTACATTGCTGATAACAAACATGCTGAACGGAATCCCGTGCATTTCTATCGCAAAAGCAATGACAAATGCAAAATATGCTGTGGCCGGTTTCCGCTGCATTTTCTTGTAAAACGGTAGAAAAAGAAAGACCAGACTGTACAGAACAATAAAGAACACGACCGCTCCCCATTGCTCAAAGTGACTGCTTAATGTTTCCATATGACTCCCTCCTGATTTTTTATTTTTTTGCTTTCAGAGAGAGTATAGATTTTTTTAAGCGATAATTCACCTAACTAAAGTTAGGGATTTGGTATGGGATTATAAAAAGTTAAATCGTTTCGCTTTTTCAATCGCCTGAATTCGATTTTTGGCACTGAGTTTTCCGAAAATATTGTTGACATGCCATTTGACCGTACCTAAACTGACATAGAGTTTTTTGGCAATCTCATTGTTGCTTTTCCCCTCTGCCATAAGATGGATGACATCCAGCTCCCTTTTAGTTAAGTTTTCCATCGGAACTTCTGTTTTTTCGGGTTGCTGAATTGAAGGAGCCAGTTTTATCAGCAACGGCCAGAAATGGAAAGGATATTGATATAATGATGCTTTCAAGCCATAAGTCTTATAATGTTTCACCGTCTCCCCCAGGATAACCTTGGGGGCTTTTTCCTCCCGCTTCATGTAATAGTAATCAGCCAACAGTAAAAGCAACGTTTGCAGACTGATAACGTCCCCGGAGAAACGGGCGTTTGCTATGGACTCTGTTAAAATTTCCAAATCAAAATGGTGTGTCTGGCCATCCAGAAAAAGGAGTGTCAGCAGTTCAATTAGTATCAGATGTTTATAAGCGTTGTCCTCAAAAGAAGCCTCCAGATGTTCAATATCTTTTCGGGGGAGTTTCTTTTCCAGTAAAAACTGACCATACAAAACAATCCATTCCATCATGGGATAATGCATATTCTTGAATAGTCTTTTAGCATCTTCTATGAGCGTATTCAACTCGTCTTTATCTTCTGTGAAAGCATAGGCTTTCATCAGATAGATTTCAACATAACCATGCATATGAATAAGATGCAGTTTATCAATGGCCCTTCTGGCCTTCTGGAGATGTTTGAGTGCTAATGATGGTTTCCCTTCTTCGTAATAACACATACCCAGCGGGAGATGGACAATATCCCAATAATCGTTATTTTCGTTTGAGTTTTTTCGTCTTGTATTGATATCTTCTTTTAAGTCACCATCATAAGTAGAATGAATCATCAGGGCTTTCTTTGCCTCTGTTTTTAAGGCTTTGAATTCCCCCAGTCTGAACCAGTTCAACAGTGTGTTGGTTAAAGCCACTGAAGCGGGAAAAGAGAGATTGTTTTTTAAAAATAATTCATAAGCCCGGAAAAAATAATCCGCGCCTTCCCGCAAACGTCCGTTTCCCACCAGAATCTGCCCATGGGTTAGGTTGGCGTTTGCCATAAAGAAGGTGTTGTCCTCATCAGTTAATAATGCCATGGCTTTCCGGCTGTGTTTAAGCCGGTCTTCAGGGTCTCCTAATATGGCAGATAACGCTTGAAGATCTTCAAAAAGTGCCTGATAATGCGCTCCTGTATACGACCCCGGGGGGCTGTTTAAACGCTCAACATCTTCCTGCACTTTTTTTGCCAAACCGTAAAGATTCCGGTTATCGCCTGAGAGCAGCGCGAGCCAGGCGGTCAACAACAGAGTGGTTGTCTGAAAATGATTGAAGCCCCCCTCTTTTAAAACAAAGCCTTTGAAAAGGGTGTAAACTTTTTTTATAGCAGGCGTGTCAAAAATCCGTTCTGGTTTTTCATATAAAATTGACTCAAACGACTGAACATCGTTTTCTTCCACAGCTTTTTTAAGCAATTCTAAAAGTCTCAAATCATCATTCCTTCTTCCAATCGATTCAATAAATCGAGAGGATTATACTACAATTTTGACTGAAATGTACAACAAAAAAAGGCCTGAATCATGAATCAAGGGGACAGGTCCCGTGATTACGAATTCATAATCACGGGACCTGTCCCCTTGATTCATTTCATCAACTTACCTTGAAAGAACCTCAAACGCCATTACCTCTTCATCATATCCGTCTTTACTGCAATTCTTCCAAATCTTGACATAACCGGTGCCGGTTTTGTTCGGCTCAACTTTCAACCAGGTTTGAAAAACATCCCCGGTCACTTCCTCCCACTCCGTTCTGCCGATCAGCGTGATGTTTTCCGAGGCATCAAAAGAAAAACCCTCAGCCTCTTCATAAACACATCTATTGTGTGTTTTTTCCACCGTGGCACGGATAAAAAAGGCTTCTCCGACAGTCACGGATGTGGCCTCTGCTTCAAGTATAAAATCACAACTCAAACCCGTCAATGTCAAAAAAACCAACAGCGCCACCATCATTGTTTTCGTATTCATTCTACCACCTTCTCCTTTTTATTATATGATAATGATATTGACAATGATTCTCTTGGGCAGTTTGTACAGCATTCCCCGCAAAGGATACATTCGCCGGATGTTTTAATATCATCCCCCATGGCACCCATCGAACAGTTTCCGCTGCATAACCGGCAATCAACACAGGTTTTTCCAGCCTTTATCCTTAACAAACTGAACCGGTTCAAAACAGCCATAATTGCTCCATAGGGGCAGAGATATTTACAAAATGGTCTGTAAAAAAAGACGGACAAAACGATAAACAGCCCGGTTAGCAGCCAGTTGATCCATTCGCCTCCAAAGGTAAAAAGAGCTTTAAAAGGCGTCAGGTCTGTTACTGCTTCCCCAGAAACAAGAACCCGTATTACCAGAAAGCCCAATACGGCATATTTGATGAATCTGAACGGTTTATCCCATTTTTCTGGGATTTTGATTCTGAACTTCCGCAGATGCAATAATTCACTGATCGCACCAAAGGGACAAACGTATCCGCAGAAAAACCGCCCAAAAGCGACCGTTGCAACCAAAGGGATTAAGAAGAGGATTAGATAGGCACTGTCAAATTTCAAAAATACATTCTGGACAACGCTTATCGGGCACAAAAAACCACCGAGGATAAAACCGGCAATTACCGTGGATATGATTAAAATGATGATTCGACGGGTCCTCTGTGCACCAAACAAAAAAAAGACTGAAACGGAGCCGGCGATGAGTAAACTCACCGCAACAATCTTCATCCTGGTGTCATGGACCCAATAATCCGGGGCTTTAACGGCAATATCATTGCTGAGTTGAGTCCCTTCTCCCGGACCAAAGGCATAGGCAATTACTACTGACAAAATGAATAACACGATAAATCCTGTCTTGAATTTGATTTTCACAATTTTCCCCCTCCCGCTGGGTTTCATTGAAATGATAGCAAGCAAACCTTAGAGTATGCTTATAATTTTCATTTCACAAGATCACCGGGACAAGTACCCAGATAAAAAAACATCAGCGTACCTGTCCCGGTGATCTTTAAATCAAGTCAGTCAAGCTCTGAATCCAGACGTAAAGTGTTTCGATTTATAGATTGGCCAAACCGTTCCAGGTGTGAGAAACAAGCGCTCTTTTTGTGAGTATCAGATGTGATTTCGCTATATCTCAAATTGAACCAGTTGATTCTTCAGGGTCTTGTTCTGTTGCTCCAATCCTTCCGTTTGTTCGGACAATTCCTCCACCGATTGGTTTAGGCTCTGAACTACTTTTCGTCAACCAGAGCCAGGATACGCATCTTTTCTTTTTTGATTACTCCCCCGCCTAAAAATCGGCAGGTGCCTTCCCCCGTTAATAAGATCGTTCATGGTTTCTTCGAACACCCTGACTTCTGTTGTTCGGAATTCCTGTTTAAGAATGCTCGCGATTCTTTGAACGGCTTGCAAGGCCTTTTTATACTGTTCTTCATCCCGGTTTTTTTGATGATCTTCAAAAAGCAATGGATCTTTTTCCCTTAGATTTTCCATATTCTTTTTTATCATATCCGGCATTTTAAGAACCGATTTGAATCATGTATAATAAAAATGACGAAAGAAACACACAAAATCAGCCGTCGCTGGAAGAAGGAGGATGCCGATGAAAATTACC
>CAZVWW010000138.1:3621-5391 GCA_964631265.1 uncultured Thermotogaceae bacterium | reverse complement strand
CCTTCTCATTTTTGATGACGATCGCCTCTTTTGGAAAATAGGCCTGTTTGAGATTCTCGGGGCTCAATTCCCTGTTTTGATGGTGGAGATAGCCTTTGATCTGCTCAAGCGATTCTTCATGGACCTCCATTGGCATTCCGAGATATCGGCAGGCGATCTCTTTGGTAATATCATCCCGGGTTGGTCCGAGTCCGCCCGTTGCAATGATCATATCCGCTCTCTTGAATATCTCTTCAAGGAGGGCTTCCAGCCGTCGGGGATTGTCTCCAACGGTTGTCTGCCTGAAACACTTGATGCCGCATTCAGAGAGCCTTCCGGCGATGGTGGCGGCGTTCTTGTTGACGATGGATCCCAGTAAGAGTTCTGTTCCGACGGAAACGATCTCAGCTGTCATTCTTTGCCTTCTTTCATCAGGATTTTTGTGACCTGTTCGGCCGGCATGGGTCGGTAGAAATAATAGCCCTGTATAATCGGACACCCCAACTTTTTCAGTGTATTCAACTGTTCGACGGTTTCAACACCCTCGGCAATGTTAGTGACCCCCAGCATCCTCGACAGGTTGATGATGGTTGAAACGATGGGGTTGGGGTCTGAGCGTTCTGTGTTGAGTTCGTCGATGAAGCTCTTGTCGATCTTGATATAGTCCAACGGAAAACGGTTGATATACGAGAGTGAGGAATAGCCCGTTCCAAAATCATCCACCGAGATGGTCAGACCCAGCTCTTTTATCCTTTTCAGTTTTTCGAGGATCTTCTGCATATCCTCGATGAGGGCGCTCTCGGTTATTTCAATGCCCATCATATGCCTCTCAAGGTGGTAGGACTCGACGACGTCCCGGAGTCTATCGATAAAATCATCCCGGTTTAGTTCCATTGCCGACACATTATACGAAACAGGCTTGAGAATCCCTTTTTCGCGCCATACATTCAGCTGATAACAGCTTTTTTGGAGGGCCAGATCGCCAAGGTCATGGATCAGGCCGGTTTCTTCCGCCACAGGGATGAATTTCCCCGGGGAGACCATCTCCGCGCTGTCCTTACGCCATCTCATGAGGGCTTCCAGATGGTTGATCTTTCCCGTATCCGCCTTTATACAGGGCTGGAAGAAAAGTTCAATCCCCTTGTTCTCACGGACGGCCGTCCGGAGCTCCTGTTCGAGAAACATCCGCTCGCTGATCCGCTTGATCTGGGGTTTTTTGAAGAACATGGAGTCCGAATCGTACTTCTTTGAATTTTGAGCGGCGATGGCGGCATTCTTGAGGAGTACGTTAAAGTTAATGCCGTCGTAGGGGGCCATTGAAATACCCATTTTGAAATTAAGCGACAGTCGCACAGAATCCAGCAAATAGGGTTTTTCCATTATATGCTTCAGTTTTACACCAAACGCTTCGAGAGATTTCTTATCCAGGTCCGGAACGAGGATAAGGAACTCGTCGCTTTCCAAACGGGCCAGAGATACCGGAACCTCTGTGTTTACAACCAGCCTTTTTGCAACCATCCGGAGAATCAGATCACCTTTGAGACGTCCGTATGTGCTGTTGAGGGATTTAAAGTTTCTGATATTCATATAGAACAGGGCCATTTCGCCCTCTCTTTTGAGAACGTCACCAATCATCTCATTGCCGGTCTCTTCAGCGTTTCGTCTGTTGGGAAGACCTGTGAGATAATCGTACATGGCCTGATGATAGAGTTTGTTCTTCTCGTTGAGGAGCTCCTCTTCGTACTCTTTTCGCTTCATGAAGATCGCCACCTGTTTACTGAAAAGGGTGGC
>CAZVWW010000138.1:0-3521 GCA_964631265.1 uncultured Thermotogaceae bacterium | reverse complement strand
ATGGAGTCGATACAGCTTTTGAGCAGGGCATCGTAGGGAATGTCGTCGATGTGACTCTCCAGGACGGTATTGGTCGATTCCAACAGTTTCTTTCGAAAGGCGGTGGTCTTCTGTTTGATCGCATTCTGCATCTTCCCCGCGTTTTCAAGCATGAGTTTATTTTTGTATTTCAGATTTAACCGGTATAAGAGGAAGAGACTGATCAACAGGAGGGCCTGAAAGAATATTCCCCAGTTTCTGATATAGGTCAGCTCCCCGGTCACCTCATTGGTCGGTGTCGTCATGGCGATGATAAACCGCTTGCCGGCGATATGGATGGTGTTCCACCCGACCAGCTTTTCAACATACTCATCGGAGTGAATGGTACTGTATCTGTAGCGCTGTGTTCCCGAATCTGTACTGACCATCTTTCTATGAGCCTCATAAAGGCTTGGCGGTCCTTCCACTTCGAAGACGTTAACCCCTGTCTTGCTTTTATCGTAATGATAAACCGTTGTTCCGTTGGCTTCAAGCAGATAGGATGCCCCGTTCTCATGCAGTTTCATCATGGAAAAGACCTCTTGAAAGATTCGATCCATATCGATGAGGATAAAGGCCGTTGATTGAGTAGCATTGCTTTCAAAGGGAAAGAAAGCGAATAAAAACCGCGTTCCATTTCTGAAGTGGAACTCCGATAACTGAAGATCTTTCTTATCCGGTTCAAACCCGTTGATAAGAAACAGTTCTGAGATTTTCAGTTCGCTGACCCAGTCGTAAAGACCAGCCTCTGTGCTGTCTTTGATATCTAAATGAGAGTCCTGCCGGACATATCCGAATGCCACCATTTCAGGATACTCGTTAAAAATTGCGGATAATTGCCCGGCGGGATACCGCCTCTTAAATGCCAGTAGATGCTGATGAAGGATGTGGTTGAACTCATCTTCAAGATTATTGGCCACCAGACGGGTTTGAAGCTCTTCATATTCGAGAAAGTTTCTGATGTGTCTCTCTTCCGCCGTTTTGTAGATGATAAAATAACCGATAAAGGCCAGAACAAAGACTGTGATGATCAACAGTTTGAACACAATATTATAACCTTTCGAGTCCATTTTGTTTTTTCCTTGATCAGGCACAAACATCAATCCTCTGTTAAATCATAAAACTGATAGTGGGTTTTGTTCCTCTTTGCCTCGTACATGGCCATGTCGGCCTTTTTTATGAGGGATTCAAAACTGTCGCCGTCAACCGGATACATGGACACCCCGAGGCTGGCATCGATATTGAATGTATGTCCCCTTAAAATGAACGGTTCATGGATGGCATCGACAATGCGCTTAATGAATTCGACAACACTCACCCGGGTAATCTCGGGAAGAACAAAGACAAACTCATCGCCTCCGATCCGGGCAACAAGGTCACTCTTTCGCAGCACCTTCTCGATACGCTCTCCGAAGGCAGTCAAAAGGCTATCGCCGCAATCATGACCAAAGGAATCGTTAATGGTTTTAAAATTGTCCAGGTCGAGATAGATCAGGGCGAGCTCTCTGTTATAACGCTTCATATAGGAAAGCAGTGATTCGATATTCTCCGCCAGATACCGCCTGTTCGGGAGATTGGTGAGTGGATCGTAGTTTGAAAGCCGTTGGAGCTGCTCGTTCTTTCTGATCAATTCCTTTTCAAGCTCAAGCTTTTTCATGACGGCCTTTATCGCGTCACTAAACAGCCGGGCCATTCTGATGGATTCTTCGGTGATGCTGACTGTAGGGTCCTGATTATCCAGGTTGAAATAAGCCGTCTTCCCGTCTCTTGCCGTGATGGGAATGGAAAGGGTCTCGACAATATCAATTGTCCTGCCGCTCGTCTTCAAGGTGTTAGCACGGTCCTCATCCAGCTTTTCCCGGTTGATATCCGGAAGATGATCGATGATCTCGATCTGCCCGTTCTTTGCTTGAGCAAGTTCATCGCGGGAAAAGGTGATCGTTTTAAGGGCGTTGAAATCGTACCCTCTCGCCGCCACAAATTCATACCGGCCGGCCTCATTCTCTATCAGCATACTGCCTGCCTGGATATTGGGAATAAAATCAACTGCCAGATCCAGGATCCGCTTGTACGAATCGTTGTTGATCCCGTCAATCAACACCTCCGAGATCAGCTCGATAAACGTATTCTGAAGCTTGAAATAGCGCTTCTGATCCTCTTCGATGATCTTCCTTTCGGTAATATCCCGGATCACACAGACATATTTCCTCTCATTGGAGAGAAACTTTGATGAAAAACGCACCCAGGTCATATCGTCCTCTTTCGACCGGATCCTGGTAATGCACGTCTGTTCACCGTCTGCTTTTGAATCCTCGAGGGTCTTTTCAATAAGGGCATGGTCCTCACACTGGCAGACATCCAGCAGATATCTCGACCGGCATTCCTGAGAGCAGACACCTGCAATCCCCTTTATCGCAGGGTTGACATACTCAACGCGACATTCCTCATTGAGAAGAACAACAACATCGCTCATGTTGTTGGCAATCATCGAATACTTCTCTTCAACTTCTCTCAGCTCAGCTTCAAACTGTTTTTTTTGAGTGTCATCCAAAATTAACCACCCCGTTGGGTTTCGGGCGAGTGCATCTTCACCTTACTGTTATTATATCACAGTAAAAAACCATGCAGGTCACTTAAACTCCAAATTAACAAGGATGAGGGCAAAGATCGTGATAAAGATCGCCACCTTTTCCCGCTTTTTCAACCTTTCCCGGAAGATAATCCAACTCCCGGCCGTTATGAGCGTGATACTCCCGGCACTGTAAACGGGGAAAGCCACTGCCGTCTTGACGTAATCAAGGGAAGAGATCAGAAAAAATGACGAGAAGAGGTTGGGAACCCCGACCAGTGCGCCAACGAGAAAGTCACGTTTCATAATCTTCTTCTTCCGTCTGTTGAGTACCGTAAAAAAGAGACTGATCAGAAAGGCGGAGAAGAAGACCGCAAAGAGGAAGATGTTCTTGTCGTTTGCACCGGTTGCGTATTTTTGAAAGATCTTGTTGAAGAATTCTGCCATTCCGCCGAATATAAAGAGGAAGATCAGATCAATGTGAAAGGACTTTCTCTCCGACTTCTTGGGGAGATTCACAAGGATGATCGACAGTAACGCCAGCGCGATGCCAAACCACTGGATAAAATTCGGGAATTCCTTCCAGATGATGATGGAGAGAATCATCGGTATCAGGATGCCCATCTTGCCAAAGGCTCCGGAGAGTGATGCCCCACTGTCTTTCACGCTCTTCTGATAAAGAAAAAAGGAAAGAAAGAAAAAGACTCCGGCGACCATCCCCAACAGGAGTGAAAACACCTGATCAGACCATTCGACCCCCGTCGCAAAAGCTATCGCAAGGCTTGTGGAAAACGCTATAAGATAATTCATCGTCGTCACCAGGAACCGGTTCATGTTGTTCGTTTCCGAGAACTTAAAAATCAACGCAATCGATGAACTGCAGAGTATCGCGAGAAAAAGATAGAACATAGGCGTCTCCTTTGTCATCAAGATG
>CAZVWW010000137.1:0-5681 GCA_964631265.1 uncultured Thermotogaceae bacterium | reverse complement strand
GGGCGGGCAGCACCTTCTTTTTCGAGCTGAACTTACCCTGCGAGAAAGAACGACCCAGGCGATTCAAACCAAACGGATGAGGCAAACGCTGCTGAAGTGCAGTTCTTTAAAGGTAAAAAGGTACTCATCGCAGAGGACAACCCAACCAATATGGAGTATGTACAAACGGCACTTTCTATGTTTTCGAAGGATATAGAGATTATCGAAGCAGAAAACGGGGAGGAGGCCTATAAGCAATACCTGAAGCACACGCCTGACCTCATTCTCATGGATCTCGTCATGCCGGACGTGGATGGATTTCAGGCAACGGGGATGATACGGGAACAGGACAGAGAGATTCCCATTGTCGCCATGACAGCGAAGGCCTTGAAAGCGGACAGAGAGGATTGCCTTGAGGCCGGTATGGATGATTATATCTCAAAACCTGTTTCTTTGGACGAGTTAAAGCAGACCCTAAAAAAGTATCTGTTGCACTGAGGGTTAGACCTTTCGGATGAAGGGCATGTCTTTTCAGAGTATTCTCTTGCTTTTTTAGTGTATACTTAACAGAAGAGTAATTAAAAGGGGGTTCCCATTTGATATGACAAGCAAGGATAAACAAACGAATAATCAATACGAAGCCATCTTCAACCACATCGACAGCGCTGTGTTTCTGGTGGATCATGATGAAAAAGAGACGTTCAGATATACAAGCGTCAACAAGGCTTTTGAGAGAGTAACGGGGTTCACCCAAAATGACATTCAGGAAAAAAACCCTGTTGAAGTCTTTGGAAATGAAGTTGGAATGGCTATTTTGGGCCATTACAAACAATGCCTTGAACAAAACCGGAAACTGAGTTATGAAGAAACCTACACGTTCCCATCGGGCCAAAAAACCTGGTTAACCCAATTAACCCCTATTATAGCCGATGGTCAAGTCAAGCAGATCGCCGGCGTTTTCACCGATATCACTGAGAGAAAGCAAAAGGAAGCCATCCAGAAAAAACTCTATCAACGGATAGACGCCGGCTTAAAAGCCGGTAATCTCTCCTGGTGGGAGATGGAGCTGCCCCCGGGAAACGTCTGGTTTGATGACCGGAAGGCGGGAATGCTGGGGTATTCTCCTGATGAATTTGAGAATTACGAAGACTTCATGGCCTTAGTTCATCCGGATGATTACGAAAGAACCATGCAGGCGATGCGGGCCCATATTAACGGTGAAACCGAACTCTATGAAGTGGCCTATCGGATCCAAAACAAATCGGGTCAATATCAGTGGTTCAAAGATGTCGGGAGCATAACCGAGAAAGAGTCGGACACCGGGGTTTTGAGGGTCATCGGAATTGTAGAGGACATCACCAAACAGAGACAAGCCGAGGAAAGGCTCAATGAGAGCAAAAACCGTTTGAAGATAACCCTGCAATCGATTGGGGATGCGGTAATATCGACGGATACAAAGGGAAACGTTGACCGCATGAACTCTGTTGCTGAAGACCTGACCGGCTGGAGCGCTGAATCCGCAAAGGGGAAACCCGTCAAAGAGGTCTTCAAAATCATCAGCTCCATCACCGGGGAAGCATTGGACCCTCCCGTCAGGAAAGTGTTGGAAACCGGACAGACCCTGGGCCTTTCCAATCATACAACACTGATTTCAAAAGACAACCGCCAATACCACATAGCAGACTCAGCGGCGCCCATACGTGATGAACCGGGCAATATCCACGGGGTTATCATGGTTTTCAGAGATGTGACAAAACAGTACAAACAACGGGAAGCACTCCGTCGTAGTGAAGCACGGCAAAAAGCCATCTTGAGGGGGACAAATGCGGGAACCTGGGAATGGAATGTTCAAACCGGAAAAACAGTTTTCAACGAAAGATGGGCCGGGATAATCGGTTACACCCTGCAAGAACTGGACCCTGTCACCATAGAAACCTGGACAAATCGTACGCATCCCGATGACCTGAAAGACTGCCAGGAGAAACTGGAACGCCATTTCCGTGGCGAAACGGATTATTACGAATGCGAATGCCGAATGCAACATAAAGACGGCCACTGGGTCTGGGTGCTTGACCGGGGGGCTGTTCAGGAGTGGACAGAGGATGGCAGGCCGTTATGGATGTTCGGTACGCACACCGACGTTACCAAGCTCAAGAAGACCCAGCAGGAACTTGAAGAACAGACGAAAAAACTCCGGGAAAGAAACAAAGAGATCAGCTGTATCTTCAGGATGTCGGAAATCGTTCAGAAAAAAGAGCAGACCCTTCAAGAGATGCTCCAACAATTTGCTGAAACCATCCCCCCTGCTTTCCGGTTCCCCGAATCGACCTGTGCAAGGATTACTTTTGACGGACAGACTTTCAACAGCAAAGAGTTCAGTGAAACGCCCTTCAAGATCGCCAGCGAGATTGTGTTTCATGGTGCGAGATGCGGTTCGCTGGAAGTTTTCCTGAAAAAGCAGCCCAACGGTAAAACCCCTTCCCCCTTTCTAGAATCTGAAAAGAGATTGATCCACACCCTCGCTGAAAGGATCGGTCGAATTGCGGAACGTAAAGATTCGGAAAACAAGCTCCGGGAAAGCGAGCGGGAATTCCGAACCCTTTTCGAAACATTGGCACAGGGGGTTGTCTATCACGACAAATCAGGGAAGATTATTGCAGCGAATTCGTCTGCACAGAGGATACTGGGCCTTTCGCTTGCCCAACTGCAGGGCCGGACCTCCACTGATCCGAGATGGAGGGCTATACACGAAGACGGAACACCATTCCCCGGAGAGGAGCACCCTGCAATGGTTTCACTGAGAACCGGAAGATCGGTTTACGGAGAGATTATAGGCGTTTATCATCCCCTGGAAGAAGCCTATCATTGGATAAAAGTCAATGCCATCCCTCAGTATCGCCCGGGAGAGGATGAACCGTACCAGGTTTACGCCAGTTTTGAAGACATCACCCTTCAGATCAAAGCCCATCAGGCAATGGAGGCCATGAATGAAGAGCTCAGAGAGAGCGAAGAAGCTGCAAAAAAGGCCAACCAGGCCAAAAGCGAGTTCCTCAGCACCATGAGCCATGAACTGAGAACGCCTCTGAACGGGATCACCGGATTCAGCGAGATACTCAAGAGCACGGGACTCAACGATGACCAGCTCGAATACATCAATGTCGTCCTCTCCTCGGCCAACAATCTGCTGGAAATTATCAGCGATATCCTCGATCTCTCTCAGATAGAAGCCGGGAAGCTCGATCTGCACCCGGAAAAAACGGATTTACGACCTTTGGTCGAGAAAACCGTCTCAACTGTCCGTTACAAAACCCGACAAAAGAGACTGGAACTCACCGCTAATATCGAGGACAACGTCCCGCAAACCGTGGAAGTGGACGGCTCAAGATTACGGCAAGTCCTGTTGAACCTGCTCTCGAATGCCGTCAAGTTCACCGAACAAGGCGGTGTCTCTCTGAGGATACAGGCACTGGAACGTCGAGAGGAAACGGTCACACTACGCTTCAAAGTGACCGACACCGGTATTGGAATCAAAGAAGAGGATCAGGCACTTATCTTCGAGCCCTTCCAACAGCTCGATATGACCACTACCCGCCAATACGGTGGAACAGGTCTGGGTCTGTCCATCACCAAAGATCTGTTGCAGAAAATGAACAGCATTCTGCATCTGGACAGCGTTTACGGCAAAGGCAGCACCTTTTCTTTTGATCTGACATTACCATGCGCGAATGAGGCAAAATCGAAAGAATCCCATGAGGAGAGGAAAGCCATGGAATCCCTGCTGTTTAAGGGCAGGAAAGTCCTCATCGCCGAGGATGACAAGGTGAACATGCAGTATGCGAGAACAGCACTCTCCATATTCTCAAAGGGCATTCAAGTTATCGAGGCCTGGAACGGAGAAGAGGCTTATGAGCTCTATCTGAAGCATAAACCGGATCTCATCCTCATGGACATCGTCATGCCCGGGGTCGACGGGTTTCAGGCAACGGGGATGATACGGGGACAGGACAGAGAGATTCCCATTGTCGCCATGACAGCGAAGGCCTTGAAAGCGGACAGAGAGGATTGCCTTGAGGCCGGTATGGATGATTATATCTCAAAACCCGTTTCTTTGGAACAGATAAAGGAATTGCTCCAGAAGTATTTGTGATGAAGGGGGGACTCCCAAAATAACGTAACTTTTCAACAGGGATCGTCCCTATCTTATCCCTTCTTATCCCTTAATTCCTTATCCTCATGGATAACGTCATGCCGGCGGTAGCTGAATTCCAGGCAACAAAAATGATATAATACAATGATTGTACTAAGCTAAAAACAAGCTTAGCCAAAAAATTCTAACTTCAGGGAGCTGATTGTATGAAAAGACTATTTCTTATCGTGCTTATGATTGTAGTTGTTTCCACACTCTTTGGTGGAACCGCTTCAAAAAAGGTGATTATCGACTCGGACATGGGACGGGATGACATACTATCCATTCTCTATCTGATGAAGAAACCGAATGTTGAAATCATTGGTGTCACCGTTACAGGATGCGGTGAAACTTATCTCAAAGACGGTGTTGAAAATGCCCTTAAGCTGATGACACTCGGCAAACAAAAAGCAGATGTTTATATCGGAGCAGCAACCCCGACTCACTATGAACACCATTTCCCAGCCTCATTTAAAAAGGATATGAGCGATATCTTGGAATCAAACGCCAAATTTCCCGCACCTGACAGACCGGTTAGTTCAAAAAAGGCGTGGGACTACATCCATGACACGCTTGAAACGACCGAAGAAAAGATCACCATTCTTTCGCTGGGAGGGTTCACAAATCTTGCGAAGATGCTTGAAAAATATCCCGAAACACGTGTTGACAAAATAGAGAATATTTACGCCATGGCTGGTGCTGTTTTTGTCGATGGGAATGTGGCCTCGCTGAACAACGCAAAAAAGGAATGGGCTCAAGGCCCCATCTACAGTACAAACAAATATGCTGAGTATAACGTATTCGTGGATCCCGTGGCTGCCAGGCAGATCATCGATTCTGACATTCCCATGACGATTATCCCGCTCGATGCCTGTAACTATGTGCTGTTAGAGAGAAGTTATTTCAGTGAGATAACAGCAAAGGATCCGATAGCAACGACGGTCAGGTATATTATCATGGAAAAAACTGGCACCTCCAGTGAGACAGTTCCCGTTCCCATCTACGACCCGCTTGCCACCATGATAATGGCGGGAGGCTTGAAGCCGAATCAGATAAACCCCCTCAATCTGACTGTGCACACCAAAGATACCATGCAGGATAATCGTTCCGGTCAAACCTATGTGGACTCGACCTCACCGGGCGGTTTGATCAATGTGGTACAAGGACTTTCCGAAGCGGGTTTTAAAGAGGATTTCTCACGGGTCATCAATTCTGATTTTTAAGTTGTCGGAATATTAGTTTTTAAATAGGGGCTGCTGAATAACCCTCCCGGTCTCGCACCGACTCCTCCGGGTCGGTGCGTACAATGAATTAAGGGTGTTTTTCGATTTTTTGGATCAGTGGAGACGGTTCCGTTTGCAAACCGAGGGGAGCGACCCGAGGGGACGGTTTGGCCTGGCTTGTGGAGAACGACTATCTTTACATCGATAAAACCCGATACCTCTTTGACCTCATCGACCGGGGCAAGGTCTATTTCATGTCCCGGCCCAGGCGATTTGGCAAGAGCCTGACGATT
>CAZVWW010000136.1:0-5724 GCA_964631265.1 uncultured Thermotogaceae bacterium | reverse complement strand
CCCAGGGGGGTGTTTTCTGAATTAAGCGCCTCAACCCGGGGGGGTTGAGTCGAGGGAAAAAGGGAAGGGTGCAAGCTTGATCGAGGAAGTTGCAGGGGGACGAGGAAGACCTGGGAATTTAAGCGAGAAAGATGCAGGAGAGTTAACATCTCATTCCGATCCCCACACACACATCTCGTTCCGACCCCCCTGGGTCGGAACGTTATAAACAAGAAACCACCCCCCTGGGTGGTTACCGACAATGTGTCTACAAAAGAAAAAGAGAACCCAAAGAGGTGAGCCCATGAACAAAAAGACAAAAAAGATCAAAACAGCACTCGAAGGCTTTTTCAAAAAGCACCGGATCGTCTTCTGGTTTGACCAAAAGTCCGAGCTCTCGGAAGAGTTCGACAGCCTTGAACTCCCCGATGTTGAAAAGGTGAAGGTGGACAACAACGAATTCGCCCTCAAATACAGGATTCTGAGAGAGGAGCCGGAAAAGCAATTCCTGGTTTTGCGAAGCGGGAAGCCTCCAAAAGACCTTGAAAACTGGCTGCTGGACATTGAGCTGGCCTCCGGCCGGTTTGAGGCAGACAGAGAATCCATTGTGCTTTCCGAGCTGGAACTGCCCTATGAGATGTTGCCGGTGATACGGGAACACCTTGATTTTTTCCGCTCCGGGAAACGGATTGATGCCTTGAAAGCCCTTTTGGATGACGGGGAACAAAGGCAAGTTTCCGCTTCTGCGCTCAGGATGAAAATGCTGGCGGTCACGCTGAATTGTGCTGAAAATGTTGAGGAATTTGTGTGGCAGCTCCTCGATGACTTTTCACAAGATAAAAACGACTTGCCGAATGAGATGAAACGATTCAACCTCTACGATTATCTTTTCAGGGAAATCAGCTCTTTTCTCGGTTATGAGGCCAAAAATCCGTCTGTCAGCGATCTGGCGTTCTGGCTCTTTTCCTCTTTGTCTCAATATATCAAAGGGGAAAGTGAACGGCTTTCATCAAGCATCTTAAGTTTCATGAATCGCTGGAAGGGGATGAGTGGCAACCGGGAGGCTTTTCGAATACTCTCAAAACGTTATGAAGACCTGTTAAAGGTTGATGATTTTCTCCATGCGTGCGATTACAGCAAGGTGATCGAATACGATTATTTCAGGGGATTTGACCGGAAAATCATCACCTCTCTCATTGAGGCCCTTCAAAACAGGACGATCAGCTATAGCGATTGTATGGCGGTGATTGAAAGGCGAAAGATCACCTTTTGGTATGATGAATTTGAAGGAATTTATACGGCGATTGCATCGGCTGCTGAATTCTTTGAGCTTTATTCCTCGATGAACTATGAAATATCCTCCCCCGAACAGGCGCTTGAAAGCTACTCGGACAACTGGTATAAGATTGATGCCACCTATCGGCGCTTTTGCCGCTCCGTTCGAGCCCGTAACCTCTTTGATCTCTTTGAGGTGTTGAAGGACAAGATTGACCGTCTTTATACCTTTCAATTTCTTCCTGAAATCAATGACGGCTTTCAGAAGTCCCTTTCAGATAGAAAGGAATGGCAGTTTCCGGGATTAGCCCGTCAGCGCGACTTTTTTGAAAAAGAGGTGAAACCGTTTTATGATGCCAATAAGAAGGTGGTTGTCGTCATTTCCGATGCTTTGCGATATGAAGCTGCACGGGAATTTTTCCAAAAAATGCTGATGGAAAACCGATTCAACGGCCGGTCAGGTTTTGCCGTTTCTTCTTTGCCTTCTGTTACCATGCTGGGGATGGCTTCTTTGCTGCCCCATGAAGAACTCTCGTTTATCGTAAAAGAAATGGGGGGTGTGGACGTTTTCTGTGATGGATTGCCGACTGCTGGCATAGAAAACCGGAATAAAATTCTCAGGAATGCGATTGAAAAGAGTTCATGCTTCAAATATGAAGAGATTGCAGCCTATAACAGTCAGCAGTGCAAAGAGATTATCAAAGCCAACCAGGTGATCTATATCTTTCATAATCGGATTGACAGTGTGGGCGATGCACGGGAGACGGAGTTGAGAACCTTTGAAGCGGTGGAGGATTCAATCGATGAGTTAAAAGAATTGTTGAAGAAACTGGGGAATGCCAATGCCAGTAACTTTCTTCTGACCGCAGACCACGGGTTTCTTTATCAGGAGACAGCAATTGAACCAAGTGATTTCACCGCTGATGAGCCGGCAGGGAAAGAGATTATCGCAAAGAGTCCCCGTTATGCAGTCGGCAGAGAGCTTGTTGAAACCCCCGGCGTCATGAAATTAACGTCTCACGCACTCAATTTGAAGGGCGATTTGGAGTTTGTCTTTCCAAAATCGATTAACCGTTTTCATAAACGGGGAGCGGGGCAGCGTTTCGTACACGGCGGGGCAACCCTCCAGGAGATAGCGTTGCCGGTAATCCGCCTAAACAAAAGACGACAAAGTGATATTTCAAAGGTGGATGTGGACATCCTTCGGGGAACTTCAAACAATATCACCACCGGCCAGTTCTCGGTTTCCTTCTATCAGCTGGACCCCTGTTCGGAAAAGGTTCAGCCGAGAACGTTGAGGGCCGGGTTGTACACGGCAGAAGGGGAGTTGATCTCTGATTCTCATCTGCTGGTCTTTGATTCGAGTTCCGATGAGTCAAAAAGCCGGGAGCAGAGGGTCCGGTTTATTCTCAGCAAGCGGGCGGACGAAATGAACAAACAGCAGGTTTACTTGAGATTGTATGACAAGGTCTCAGGCACAGAGCGTTTTGTTGAATACAAATATGCGGTTTATTATCTGATGCGATCCTTTTCAACAGATTTCGATTTTTAACGGGGTGATTGGATGACAGAACTGGACAAAAAGCTTAACAAGCACTTTCAGGGATTGGTCGTGCGAAAAGACCTGGTCAAAAAAGTCAGGGGCAATGCGATCGTTCCCACCTATGTCCTGGAATACCTGCTCGGGCAATACTGCGCAACCGATGATGAGGAGAGTATCAACTCGGGCATCGAGACCGTCCGGCAGATCCTCTCGGCCCATTATGTTCACCGGAACGAGTCTGATCTCATCAAGTCCAGGATAAGGGAAAAGGCCCGTGGACACAAAGTCATCGACAAGATCCGGGTCGTGCTGAACGAAAAGAAGGATGCCTATGAGGCCCGTTTTGCCAACCTGGGCATCAAGCGGGTGCTTGTGGACACCGATACGGTCAAGAAAAACCCGAAACTCCTTGTGAGCGGAGTCTGGTGCATCGCTGATTTGCGATATGAATTTTTTGACGATCGCGACACCTGCCCCTGGATTCTGAATGCCATCAAACCCGTCCAACTCTCCGCTTTTGATTTTGAACAGTATCTGGACAACCGTGAAAAATTCACCACCGATGAGTGGATTGATATCTTAGTCAAGAGTATCGGTTTCAACCCGGACATGCTCGAAAGGCGCAGCAAGTTTCTTCAGCTCACCCGCCTCATCCCCTATTGCGAACGAAATTACAATTTGATCGAACTGGGCCCGAAAGGAACGGGGAAATCCCACATCTATTCTGAATTCTCACCACATGGAATCCTGATCTCAGGCGGCGAAGTCACTGTTCCGAAGCTCTTTGTCAACAACGCCACGGGAAAGATCGGGCTTGTGGGCTATTGGGATGTGGTGGCCTTTGACGAATTCGCCGGAAAGAACAAAAAGCCCAACAAGGCACTGGTGGACATCATGAAGAATTATATGGCCAACAGGAATTTCTCAAGAGGCATCGACACTATCCAGGCAGAGGCTTCCATGGTCTTTGTAGGCAACACCCAGCACACCCTCGCCTATATGCTCAAACACACCGACCTCTTCGATGACCTGCCCGAGCGTTATCACGATTCCGCCTTTCTCGACCGGCTTCATTTCTATCTCCCGGGATGGGAAGTGGATATCATCCGGGGCGAGATGTTCACCGATGGATACGGCTTTGTGGTCGATTATCTGGCTGAAATCTTGAAACACATGCGCAACAGTGATTTTTCCCAGAAATACATGGAGCACTTTGAATTATTCACCGACATTTCCACCCGCGACAAAGACGGGATTCAGAAAACGTTTTCGGGCCTGATGAAGATCCTATTTCCGTCCGGAAAAGCAACCGAGGAGGAGATTGACGAGCTCCTTGATTTCGCCATCGAAGGAAGGAAACGGATAAAAGACCAGCTGATGCGGATCGACCCCACATATGCGGATGTCAATTTCGGCTATTCCAGCCCCGGCAGAAAGAGCAAGTGGAAGGTGAAAACACTTGAGGAAAGCGAGTTTCCCGGCCTTTACCAAAGCACTTATTCAGGAGGAGCCCAAGAGGACACGGAAAAATCAAAAGAAGAGAAAACCCGGGTTGACCCCAAAAAACAGTTAACCCCGCAAGAAATCCGGGTCAGGGAAAACCAGAAGGGCATATCCTTTGAAAACCTCTTCGGCGATTATCTGAAAGAGGCAAAAGAGATCACCATCACCGATCCGTACATCCGGAATTTTCACCAGGTGAGAAACCTCATGGAGCTGCTTGAAACCATCGACAGGATCAAAGACCCGGATGAAGAAGTGACCGTCAATCTGATCACATCAGAAGACGACTACAATGTAACCAAGCAACAGGCCTATCTCGACGATGTCAGAAGAAATATCTCAAAAACGGGCATCAACTTCAACTGGCGTTTTGACACCAACGGTACCATACACGCCCGACACATCATCACCAACACCGGCTGGAAGATCAACCTCGACAGAGGCCTCGACATCTTCCAGAAGTTCGACGATTCAAACGCCTTTGCCACGGAGAACAGAAACCAGGAGCACCGGGCTTGTAAGGAGTTTGAGTGTACGATAATTCGGGTTTGATTGTAGAACAATTATTAATCCACATATACAATCATAAAAAATGGCATCTGGGATTGTTAGAACTGAAACTGAATCACAAGCGTTGAACTTCAGATCATTAACAATGTAAGAAAATTCAACAGGAAATCATGAAAGGATACACTGAAGTTTGAAATCTAAGAATCACTATAACATAAACAAAAAAGGAGAGATGAGATTATGGCAGCATTTAAGGGGTTTAAAAGCAGCAAATGGACTAAAAAAATCGGGAATACGATTAATTCTTTCTCAGGGTATGTTTTTCAAAACAAAGAGCAAACGAAAATCGATGAGCTTGAAAACGAGAAGAAGGTCTTAGTTGAAGATATTGAAAATGCCTACAAATCAATCGGTCGAATATTCGTTAATAATCTGGATGAAGGAAAAGAGAGCTCTGATGGCACTCAGGATTATCTTAAAGCACTTAGAGAAAAGAAAAGTAGAATTAAAGACCTTGAAAAAAAGATCATAGAAATAAAGAAGAATATGATCAATCAAACGATACTAAAAGAAAAAGAAGAATTGCAGGCAGAATTTGAAAAAGAGAAAGAGAAGCTCGATGAAGCGCTTAAAATGGAACTGATCACTCAGGATGAATATCAACAAAAGATTCATGAGCGGAAAGTTTATATCGATCACTTTGATGAGATCAGGAAAATCAAAAAGCAAAAGGATATGAACATTATTTCCAATGAAGAGATGGAGGAGAAGATACAGAAAATTGTGTCCGGTTAAGTATCAGAATGAAGCAGATTTATGATATTTAAAGCACGAAGTTAAAATTAACTATATCTTTTTAAAGGTGATTTGTTTATGCCACAAAAAGAAAAACTAAAAGAATTAACAATACCAGA
>CAZVWW010000135.1:0-5794 GCA_964631265.1 uncultured Thermotogaceae bacterium | reverse complement strand
CATAAATCCATAACGCAACAAAATAATCGGAAGAATCAGAAGAATGGCGTTCAAATTTGACACTCCTGTCTACAGTTTGAATTAAGTATAGCATATTTCAAACAAGTAGAGTAGAACCGCCTTTCAGAAGACACTTTAATATTATCTGTTCTCATATGTACAGGATTCTTTTTGCTTCTGTTGTGGAGGGGAGTTGGAGCGAGGTTCGGGCAAGTGTTATGGGTTATTCAGCAGGTCTTGTCTTGAGTAGAGATCGTCAACAACCTGAAAAGGTGCCTTTGAGATCTCTTACGGCCTTTCTCAAATCAACATAGGTATATTCCAATACTAATTTCCCGGCCTCGATTTTCGAAAAATCGAGGATATCATTAACCAATTCAAGCAGAACATCAGCGGAATTCTTAATACTGTCTATATAGTCACTATAGTCACTTTTCCTTATGCTATCTTTTAGGAGATTTGTGAAACCAACAATACCGTTTAGCGGCGTTCGTATCTCATGACTCATATTGGCAAGAAATTGTGATTTTGCTTTGTTTGCTGATTTCGCTATCATTTCCGATTGTCTTAACTTCTTCTCTGTAGTCTTGAGTTGGACAATCATCCCTGTCAGTTCAGCGGTCGTTCGTATCTTTTTCTTAGCTAGTTCAGTGATATACTGAGGTCTTTTTCTGTAAGCTTCCTTCTTTTCGATAAGAACTTCCACCGGGTTATCGTTTTTTTTGAACAATTCCCGAAGAATCCGGAGGTCCTCTGGTGGATTGGAGTACCCAACGCTGAGGCCTCCCACGACGTTTTCTCCGGCAAAAACAGGAACAGCGTAAATTTTTAATCCGCCCGCGCATAGTGAGTTCACTATCTTACCGGTTTCGATAGCCTTTTTGGCATGCGCCCAACAACTTTCATGACAAATCCACTTGCCTGTGTTCAGGGCTTTTCGATTTGAAACATCTCCGAACAGTTTTCTGGATTCACTATCGAGTAATCGGCACCACCCCGAAGAGAAAAGGCCCATCGTATAATCACCGTTTTTCTCATAAATCACAATCGATGATTCCAACAGATCTATCGTTTCTCCTGCAAGTTTTCGGAGAGTCTCTTTGCCAACAGAATCCAGAATTGTTCTGTTGGTATTCAACTCTGTGAGATCACCTTAAGAAGGGCACTCAGATGTTTTATACAAGTCATCAGTGTTTCTTGTCAACAACCACTTGATTTGCTCAATTTCCTGCTGGAGTTTCTTTTCCTGTGTGATGTCCCGAAAAATACAGTATGTCTGCTTGAATTTGCCGTTTTCATCCTATGCTATTTTCCCATCAAAAGAAACAAATAGGGGGTTGGTATCCTTCTTTTTCATCTTGAATTGAACGTTATAGATAAAGCCTTTTTTCTTAAAAAGGGCAAAGTTTTTTGCAAAATCCTTTCGCTGTTTCAGATCAAAAAGAAAATCACCAAACCATTGACCGATAACCTCCTTCCGTTCATAGCCCAGAATATCAAGCCAGATTTCGTTGACATCCATGAATCGACCCGCTTCATCTAATGATTGAAAGGGTAGAGGTGCTTTCCTAAAAAACGTTTCATATTTTTCCTTTTCTTCCATCAACTCAAAAAATCGTTGTCTCGGGATCATTGAGGGTCATCTCCTATAGATACATTTAATATCATATGACATTAAAATAAAGGTTTGAATGTCTATCTATGATTTCTTTGAAATAACACACATCATGCTCTTTGACATCAAGAGGCGTCACCGATGTAATTTGCTAATTATAGTGTTGTGGTATAATTTAAATCAGGATTTCCTACTGATTTTTCTTGACTAAAAAAGCAAAAACGTTAAATAAGGGGCTGTTATGATGAATGAATACTGGTTGAGAGAGTTTTTGGACCATTCTGAAAAAGCAGTGGCACGTTATAAAATTGTGTACGATGAGAACGAAGAGGCCTGTGATTTCATCTTTCTCGATCTAAACACATCGTTTGAAGCCCTCATCGGTATAGAAAAATCCGAAATTCTCAACAAAAAGGCAACAGATGTTTTTAACTCCCGGTTGCACGACCATTTTGACTGGGTGAGTTTCATTGTCGATATTGCACAAACCGATAGTCGAGAGGCAATAGAAGTCTATTCGAAAACACTTCGGAAATGGCTGAGGTTTGATGCGTTTTCAAATGAAAACGGTTATTTAACGGTTTCGATTAAAGATATCACCTCTGAAAAGCAAACGCTTAAACAGGAAAAAGATATCCTCAGTTATTCAAGTGTGTTACTTGAAATGAATAAAGTTTCCATTGATTATCAGCTTATAGTGGAAAAAATCAAAAGTCTGACAGGAGCCGCTGCGAGCGTCTTGAATTTGGCCCAGCATGATTCAGGCATTTTCAAGACGATGGCTGTGAGCGGATCTGAGGATGAAACGAATGAGCTGTTCCACCTTATCGGATTCAATCCTTTCGAGAAAAAATGGCGATTGGATTCGGAGAAATTGAACGTGGACAAGACAGGGAAAATCATCGCCTTTGAAAACATGATGCAGCTTTTAAACACGATTGTCCCTGATTCTGCCATTCAAGAGATTGAAAAGAAATTCAACCTCGGTCAAATTTATCTTGTGAAAATAATGAAAAAGGAGATCTTGCAAGGAAATTTTGTGTTGCTTTTCGATAAAGGAAATCAACTTATAAATGAAAAGGAGACGATTATCTTCGCTGACATGACCGGGTTGGTTTTGGAAGAGCAAAAATCAAGAAACCGATACAAAATGCTGTTTGAACAATCCAGTGACGGTCTTTTTGTCCATGACACAGACGGGTGGATAAAAGATGTCAACCGAACCGCCTGCCGAATGCTTGGTTATGACATTCAAGGATTAATTGGGAGAAATGTCAAGGATTTATCACCCGATGTTGAAATGGAGGACGTTAAACAGGCGTTTGAAGTTATCAAAAGCGAAAAATCTTCCTATCTGGAAACCACTCTGATAAAAAAAGACAAATCATGGATCCAAGTCTCGATCAAATCAACAATGTTTGATCCTGAAAAGGAACTAATTCTTGGCATGGTGCGGGATATAACCCAAAAAAAGCAGCGGGAAATAGAGCTTCGTAAGCTTTACACGGCGGTTCAACAAGGCCCCGCTCTGGTTGCTATAACAGATCTGAAAGGGAACATAGAGTATGTCAACTGGAAGTTCCAGGAAATGACTGGGTATGCTTTTGAGGAGGTTCAGGGTCAAAATCCAAGACTCCTGAAATCGGGAGAGCATTCCGAAGCATTTTATGAAGAACTGTGGCAAACCATAACGTCAGCGAACGAATGGGAAGGCGAAATTCACAATAAAAAGAAAAACGGGGAGCTGTATTGGGAAAACGCTTCTATCTCTCCTGTTTTGAACAAGCAAAGCAAGATCGTTAAATACGTCAAGGTTGCTCAGGACATCACAGAACACAAAAAAGCGGAACAGACGTTGTCGGAAAACAGGAATGTCTTAAATACAATCATCAACAATGTGCCGGGATATCTGCATGTCGTCAACAGGGAACAGAGGATCGTTATTGCGAATAAAAACTGGTTAAGCACCGCTAAAAACAAATTCGACAGACCCGAAGAAGTAAATGACAAACTCTGTTATAAAGTTTTTATGAACCGTGATGAACCCTGTGAAGGGTGCCGGATAAAAGAAGTATTTGAAATCGGCGAAGGTATCGCTGTAACATCACCCCCGAAACATCCGATAGAACAGGTTACCGGAAAATCCTTAAAAGTTTTAACAGCCCCCATAAAAGGTAAAAATGATGACTTCATCGGGGTTGTAGAATATGCCTTTGATATCACCGAGTTGAAAGAGGCCAGAATCAAAGCTCAGGAAGCCAGCAAGGCAAAAAGTAATTTCCTCGCCAGTATGAGCCATGAGATCAGAACGCCTCTGAACGGCGTCATCGGGTTTGCTGATATGCTGAGAAAAACAGAAATGAATGAATTGCAGACCCATTATTTGGAGAATGTGAATAATTCAGCGAATGCCCTGCTGGATATCATCAATGATATTTTGGACTTTTCAAAGATAGAGAGCGGAAAGATGGCGTTAAACCCTGAGCCCGCGAATATTATCGAACTGCTTGAAAATACTTTAAAAGTGATCAAACCCAAAGCAGAGGAACGGAATATTGAGTTATCCCTAACGAAAAGCGAGAGAATCCCCCGCTTTGTCAAAATCGATTCAGTGCGATTGAGGCAGATCGCGACGAACCTGTTGAGCAATGCCGTTAAGTTCACCGAAAATGGGGAAATTGAATTGAAGGCCGAATTAAATTCCATTAACGAAGAAACGGGAAAAGCCAACATCAACTTTTCTGTCCGGGACACGGGAATCGGTATCAGTAAAAAAGCCCAAAAGAAAATATTTGAGTCATTCTCGCAAGCCGATCCCTCCACAACAAAGCGTTTTGGTGGGACGGGACTGGGCCTCAACATCACCAACAAGCTGCTTGAGATGATGGGAAGCAGGCTGGAACTCGAGAGTGAAGAAGGTAAGGGAAGCCTTTTCAGATTTACCCTTGAATTGGAAAAAACAGAGACAGTTGAAACCGAGCGGACGGTGAATGAGGACAAAAACCGGCAGCTGGATCAAACCGAACAAAAAATTTCGATGGCATCCGGGGAACCAATTAAAGTCCTGATAGCAGAAGACAATGAACTGAACATGGAACTCACCGAAATTATCGTCAACGATATGGTCGATAATGCCGTCATAATAAAGGCCAACAATGGTAGAGAGGCAATCAAACAACATAAAACGCATAGCCCTGACATCATCCTCATGGATGTTCAGATGCCAGAAATGAGCGGTTATGAGGCAACGAAACAGATAAGGGCGTCTTATGACGAAAAAAACCAGTCTACCTTTATAATAGCTTTGACGGCCGCCACTGTCAAAGGAGAGAAAGAAAAGGCCCTAAAGGCCGGAATGGATGAGTACCTGACAAAACCCCTTGCCGTGCAAGCACTAAAACAAGCCCTGTTGAAAAACAACCATCTGAGATCAAAAAACCAAATACCTGCCGAGGAAAAGGTCCTGCAGCATTTCCACAAAGCGTTTCTTCACAAAATATTAAAAAATAAACAACCGGTCATCGACAGAATCATGAAGACCGGTAAAAAATCCCTTTACGAAAGCGAAAAAGCCTTAAAAGACTCCTTCGAAAAACAAGACCAAGAGAGTATCAAAACCCAAGCCCATAAACTCAAAGGGATAGCTTCAAACTTACGTTTCGAAATCCTTCAGAAACTGTCAGGAGAACTGGAAGAAGCTGCCGCGAACCAAACAGAATTCTCGGCAATGAAAAAACTGTATTCGGAAATAGAAAAGGAGATAGTTATTTTAAAGCAGTTGATATAATTCAGTTTTCGAAATATTTGTATCTGTTCTCGTTTCATGTCTTGATATTGGAGGGGGCATTTAAAATCCAACACTACCTGAAACCTGTACAGTAAATTCGTACATGAAGCATGTACGTTAGTGGATATATGGGAGGAAAGTGTTTGTTCTTACCCGGGGAGAACTGATGAGGGTCGTGAAGATGAACTTCAACACGACAACCCCTGTTGCGAAACAGGATTCAACCATCAGAAGTCAGCCTAAGCAACAGGGACGGAGGTAATTGGGGGCTGCTGAATAACCTTCCCGGTCTCGCACCGACTCCCCCGGGTGTTTTCCGAACCTCAAAGACCAAAACGGGTAAAACGGACTTTAAAGATGGCATTTGCTTCATTTACACCCATCAATGCCCC
>CAZVWW010000134.1:1434-5821 GCA_964631265.1 uncultured Thermotogaceae bacterium | reverse complement strand
TTCGGGGAGTGGATTTATGAATCAGGAGAGGCGTAATTTCTGGTTTTTTTCTTTGGGGAGACTCATTTCCTTGATGGGTTCGGGGATTCAGCAGGTGGCCATCCCGTTGTTTATTCTTGATCTGACCGGTTCGGGAACGGCGATGGGGACTTTTGTTCTGATAACCAATCTGCCAAGACTGATATTCGGTCCTTTTGCCGGGGTCTTTGGGGACCGGTTCGACAGGAAAAAGATCATGGTTTACATGGACTTCGCCCGGGGGGCGCTCATCATCCTTCTCGGGTTTTTTGCCCGGTTCGGTTTCCTCGGTCTGACCATTCTCTTCATTGCCCAGTTCATCATCTCAACACTGGATATCTTATTTGACCCGGCAACCAACGCCATGCTGGCCGATCTGGTTCCAAACGAAAAATTGACCAAGGCAAACTCCATTGTGCAGGGGATCAACAGCTTTTCTTATATTGTCGGTCCGGCGCTCGGCGGGGTCTTGTACGGCATCTTCGGGATCGAGATTGTATTCTTTGCCAACGGGATCTCATTTGCCGTTTCCGGTTTGAGTGAGATGTTCATCCTGTATGAAAGAACGACTGAAAAGGTCCGGGTAACGCTCAGGAGTGCCTTGAAGGATATCAAAGACGGGCTGGTTTTCTTAAAGACCATCAACGGGCTCATCATGCTTCTGCTCTTTGCGATGTTTTCAAACTTCCTCATGAGTTCATTGTTCTCCGTTGTCATGCCCTTTTTCACACGCGAGGTCGTCGGCTTTTCGGGGGAACAGTTCGGGCTGCTTCAAACGAGCTATATCGGGGGTATTCTCATCGGAAACCTCATACTGGGGGTCTTCCTCTCAAAGAAGAAACCCACCCGGTTGTTTGCGGCGGGTATCATCGCAGAGGTTTTCCTCTTCGGACTCTTTTCAGCTGCCACGATTCCCGTTTTCGTCACCTTGTTGGGCGGCAGTACCTGGTACTACTTTGCCGTTCTGGCTTCAATCCTTCTGGTAACCGGTTCCTTTAACGCCCTTGTCAACACGCCCCTTTTAACGATGTTTCAAAAGAAAACACCGACTGAATACCGTTCAAGAGTCTTTTCAGTCATCGCGCTGCTGGCACAGCTGACCGTTCCCCTCGGCGGATTTCTGTTCGGGCTTGCACTGGATCATATCCAGTCTCATCATCTCATCCTCATCGCCGCTGTTGGAAACGCGTTTGTCACGGTACTTTTCCTTGCCCTCGGGATGACAAAATCACTCGAGAAGATTCCGGACAAGGTTTAACCGGGCCCGTTTTTAATGGACACCTTCGTCGGCCACTATATTAGCACCGATCATCAGCATGGAAATATCATCGGACTGGACGATTTCCGTGCTTTTTTCCATTGCCTTCTCGTATATCTTGTTCGGATCCTGTGTTTCTTTGAGGAGTTCAAATACACCGTTCGTATCGAGCAGGCCCGAACGGGTCCTTATTTCGGGAAGGCCGTCACTGAAGATGAAAAGCGTCTCGTTCTCCTTGAGGGAAAAACAAACGGGATTGGCAAAATGCGGAAAGTTAAACCCTATCGGGGTGTCGTTCTTGATCTTGATCTCTTCCACCTCGCCATCCTCTCTGATAATAATCGGTTTGGGATGTCCAAACGAGATTAAAGAGACCATATCGCCTTCCTTTTTACCGAAAATTCCGGTGAAGTATTTATCCGTCACCTGCAACTGCTTATACTGCTTTTCCAGTTTATCTCCAAAGGTCTTCAGATTGATGTCCCGGCTTGTCAGATCGTTTATCAGCAGCCTCAGGCTTGTCGAAATGAGCGCGGAGGATACCCCGTGTCCGCTCACATCAACCAGCCCAAAAAAAGGGGGGGTGGAGAAGATCATATCCCCGCTGAGAAAGCTCGAAGGATGATAGAAGATCCTGAAATCTTCCGGCAGGTTTTTGGGTAACAGATTCTTCTGTATATTCATGGCCCGAACCAGCTCATCAGCCTCCATTGAGACCTGAAAGAACTCAAGTCCAACATACGGCATATCGGGGATTGAGAGCGGGAAGGAGAAGATGTTAAGCGGAATTCTGCTTTTCTTTTTCTTATTCTTCGCATAAGCTGCAAAGGGAACGAATGCCGTCTTTTGCGTTTTCATCGATCGGATCAGCGGGCAGAGCTCTGTCTGACACAACGGGACCCCCATGCTGTCCGTATGGGCGAGAATATTGTCCTTGCAGCTTTTGCCAATCACATCCTCCGGCGTATAACCGGTGATTCTCTGCGCCGCCTTGTTCCAATACAGTATCGTTCTGTCTTTATCAACAAGATAAGCCCCCATGTCGATGCCATCCAGAAACTTCTTCAATTGAAATGAATCTGATATCTCATTCACAATAGCCTTGATGCTGTCTTCTGTCATCGGAAATCACCCTTTCTTCATCACATCATTTTAACACATATTGATTCACAGACGTTCTAAACACGCCATTGAAAACCCTGGTATGATATGATAGATCCGTAATGATACTGCGTTAATCCGGAGGTGTCATCGTTGAAAATCGGTGAATTTGCAAAGCTGTTCGGCATCAACAGGGAAACGGTTCGATATTACACGGAGAAACTGATCAAAGAAGACCCGACGGGGAAAACCATCTTCGATCCGATGACACAGGGCGGCATCAGGAGCAATCAGGTCATCGAAGCGCTGCTGGAAAAGACCGGTGACTTCACGTATATCGGAATGGATCTGCACTTTCAACAGGTCAAAAACTTCAAAAAGATCCTCTCGATGCAGGAAAGATGTCCCGAAACCGTATTCCTGGCCGGCCGGTACGAAAATGCCCCCATACGAGCTGAATCCTGTGATTTGATCTCGTGTTTTTTCGGCCTCCAGACCTACAGCCTCTTCAGCGACGAGTTCCCGGTTGAGAAACTCCTCCGCTTCTTAAAACCCGGCGGAAAGTGGTTTGAGACCTTCTGCTGTGTCAAAGACAAGCAACAGGTTGCCGATCAATACGCGCAGATAAAAGACACCGTTGAATGCCATTACATCAGAGGACAGCTCTCAAAACATATGCGGGCGACATTCGTCGATTCGGGCGAGACCGCGGAAAAGGGAGACCTCTCAAGATATTTCAAAGAGAAGGCCAAGGTGACCTTCTTCTCTTTTGTCGGGATTAAGGAATCAGAATAAAAATCTCTTCACAATCTCGCTCCATGTCCCCGGCGTGGAGCGACTAATCCAGTAAACAGTCCCCCGGCTGTTTCCCTGATTTCTTGAATAAAGAGACTTGCCGCCAAGTAAACGAGTTGACACTTTAGTCCGGTTTAATAAAAGATATTTTTACCACCTCTAAACATCCACCTAATAATCATATGCTATAGTCCATCAGATTCAAACGGAGGTGTCTCTTATGACCGGTCGCCTGAGCGGTATTAAAAAAGCAATGAATTCCGTGAATCCGAAGATGGCAAGGATCTTCATGCCGTTTATCCTGAAGCATCCGAGATATATCCGGCATTCCGCGGGTATGCTGAAGCAGTTCAACAAATCAGAGGAAACAAGGGCAATGCACCTTGCCGATAGTCTCATGATCCCGCCGATCATGATTCTGAGTATTACAAACCAATGTAATCTGAGGTGTAAAGGTTGTTTTGCCGCGGCATTGGGGAATATGATCAATGAGGCCCCGACGGACCCCGAAAAAAGAGTGCTCAACACTGAAGAATGGGATGACGTAATATCCCAGAGCGTGGATCTCGGTGTATACACTTTTCTCATAGCCGGTGGGGAGCCCTTCATGTTCAAGGGGCTGCTGGACCTTTGCAATCAATACAAAGAGAATCTCTTTCTCATTTTCACCAATGGGACCCTGCTCACAGAAGCCCATTATAAAAAACTGAAGAAAATGACCAATCTCGGCATCGTAGTCAGTGTTGAAGGCGGCGAGGAGATAACGGATTCGAGAAGGGGAAAGGGCACTTTCAAACGGGCGATAGAGACGGTGAAAAGGCTGGGCAGCAATGGGATATTCAGCGGCATCTCGGTTACCATCACAAGGGAGAACTTCCGTTATTGGATGGAGGACTCCGGTATCGATGAGTTTATCAACGAGGGGATTCATCTCTCATTCCTGACCGAATACATCCCGGTCGATTATGATGGCTTTAGCGTCCCGGAAAAAGGGAAAAAAGAATCGTTGGTGTTGACCCCCGGGGAAAGACTGCTGTTCAGAAAAAAGGTCCTCGAGTTCAAGGAGAAAAAGCAGATGCTCATCATCCATTCCCCCGGGGATGAGGAACTCTTCGGGGGATGCGTATCAGCCGGAAAAGGGTTTGCCCATATCAACGCAAAAGGCGACATCACCCCCTGTCCGGTCTCGGATATTGCAACCCATAATATTAAAAC
>CAZVWW010000134.1:0-1334 GCA_964631265.1 uncultured Thermotogaceae bacterium | reverse complement strand
TTAATCCTCCCCGGAATAGCCCACTATCGCATTGGCATGATTCATATCGGGATCGACATAGTTCTCCAGGGTAAAGCAATCCTCTTTATCCAGGGCTGAAAAGAGTGTTGCATCAACACGGACAGAGAGCAGATAACCCTGTGATAACAGCGCCTTGGCCGTTTCAACATCTTCATCCGTTTCGATTAACAGATAATAGAAGGGATACTTGTCTTTTTCTGTGAATACCCAGTCGCTTTTCCAGTCCAGTCGATGCTTGGGAGCGTCGCGCCAGGCGGCCTCGCTCGGCCAGGCGCTTAGAAAATTCACCTCATAAGGGCACTTTTCCCAGGAGCTGACGCCGATTCTGTTCATCAGATGTACATTGTCGAAATAGGAAGTCCCTTCGTCCTTTCCCTCATTGATCTGCAGGTAGACAAAATCCGGACTCATGATGTATTCATCATGATCGGCATCAACGGTTCCCGTTGCCCCGCCTTCCCAAACCGCTTCTGAGAGATCCCATTCATAACGTTTTGCGTTGTAAAACGTTCCGGTGTAATAGGCACTTGCCCAGGCTCCACAACTTCCCTTGTTCCCCTGATTGCCTATCGGCGGAAAGTACCGGTTCGTCGTGTGATCCACAGAGCCAGCTCTGCTTGCTAACGGAAGACTCTCTATCTGTCTGAACGAAACGTTTTTCATAAGCCAGTCCCATTCCTCTTCCGTAGGGGGACTATCACCTGTCCCGTGGCCATCAATGACAAGGGGGCTGCCTCTTTCAGGGGTTGCCGTTCCGATCTTCTTCTTGAGTTCTGTCAATTCCTGATTATTCACCGGTCGTGCGTGTTTTTCCAGGAACGGTCTCCCTTTTCGATTGACTGACAGATCGATTGAAACATCATCGATACAGGCATAAACACTCGTGCTGTTAATTGTTGGGGTAAAGACCGGATCCCAGGATACTTCGCCCCATTTGTTTTGGTCGTATTGATCGTAAATCTCAATCTTGAAGGATTCGATCCGGCCGGTTCGATGGTCGGGATGGTCATCCAAATCAAATACTTCCAGAAACACCGTTTGATTCCTGATCGGTAAAAGCGGTGTGATGTCCATCACCATGTCAATCGCAGGATAGGGGTGCCATCCCCCGTCTTGATAGAAAGAATCATGATGTCCGCTGAAATTCAACTTCTTTTCCGGGTCTCCCGGTTCTCCCACACCCACCGAGACCTGACAGTTGTTTCGATAATCGTGAAAAAGCCTGAATACGGCGATTGCCTTAGTGGGGGTGTGGGTCTTTTCAGAGACATAAATATACGGTATGTGCTTTTTGAAACACTCATACGTCATGT
>CAZVWW010000133.1:0-5993 GCA_964631265.1 uncultured Thermotogaceae bacterium | reverse complement strand
AATGAAACCAATTAACCATTAGGGTATCTCATGAAATATTAATACTCATAATACCATAGAATGGGGGGGAAAACCAAGACGGCCGATATTTCTCCGGTAAGGACAAGAGGATTGTGATTGTCAAGCCTTCGCTGGTTCTTTCCAAGGATAATAGAAAGGAACATCTCTTTTGTTGACCTTTTCATCTGATCGATAGAACCGGTGTGTTAAAAAACCAGATAAGAGTTTTATTTTCTATCTGAGCTGGAAAGAGCCCTTTCGCTGTTGGAGAGACGGGACCTCTTAAAGAGACCTTCAGGTAGTTGATATACATCATCCAGCACTTTAGTTATTTATAATTAAAACTAAGTTTGCCTTCTTTTGTGGGAAGATTGGAGAGCCATTGTGTATTGTTGTGATTATCTGTGTGAGTCTTTTAGAAAGCAAATGATCGATACTTCTGTCATTAAAATGGAACACATATAAATTATTAATGGCGATATATGTTATAATGATTTTTATAAAACTATTTTATTTATTATAACCTATAATAACCGGATGGAAATTTAATAACAATGGAGGTGAGTTGATGGAAGCTCAAGAAGGAATATATCTGACAATAAGACTGGGTAAAGAAATCTACGGGATCCCTGTGCTTAAAGTACAGGAGATCATTGGGAAGGTTGAAATAACGCAAGTGCCACGAATGCCTGAGTTCATAAAGGGTGTCATCAATCTTAGAGGAAAGATCATCCCCCTTATGGATTTACGGTTGAAATTCGGTCTGGAGGAAAAAGCGTACACAGACAGAACGGTCTTCATTGTGTTGGAGGTCTTTTTAAACGAGGAGACGCGAAAAGAGATCGGGGTTGTAGTTGATGCGGCAACAGCCGTTGCTGAAATCTCTGCTGAGGAGATTGAACCGCCGCCGAGATATGGGGTGGATGTTGATTATGATTTTATTGTCGGCATGGCCAAGCAGGAAGATAAGGTTATTATGTTGCTGGATATTGAACAGGTATTGACTGAGAGGGAAATGGCATTTATCACAGAAAAGACAAAGGGGGAAGCAGAATAATGACTTTGAAACTCAGTGCAAAAATCTGGCTCGGATTCATTGTTTTAATAGCTGTGATAGCGTTGGTGAGCTTTCTTTCGTGGAATGGAATGACAAACTATTCGGCCAAAGTGGAGACCGTCAGGGACGCGAACACATTGGCTGAATATGCCCTACAGGCAAGACGGTATGAGAAGAACTTTGTCATTCGATCAGATAACGAATCGGTTCAAAACATGGAAACAGTCGTTAACAATATCAACTCCCAGATAGCAAAGACAAAGGGAAAGTTGAATGAGATCGCAGATATCAACCGTTTGAATACAGTTAAGGACTACGCCAAAACATATAAAGAAAACTTTGACCAATACGTCCGGAATTACAACGGGGAGATTGCCACAACAAGAAACACCATGGTGGAAAAGGCAAGACGTTTCCTCGAGCTGGCTGAGAAAATGGGTAAAACGCAACGGAGCGACCTGGATGAAATGCTTCGTTCCGATGCCACCCTTCAAGAGTTGACCGGAGAGATCGCAAAAGTTGAGGATGCTGATTTGTTAACAGAACATGCCCTGGAAGCCAGGCTCATCGAAAAGAATTTCCAGTTACGTCATGATAAACAATATACAAACGAGATGGATACCAAGATGAATCAGATCAACAATCAAGTGGAAGCCGCTATTGCAACATTGGAACACGAGGCAGACAAGGCACAGTACAGGGAGATCGAGAACAGCGGTAATGAATATCATACAGGGTTTAGTAGGAATGTTGAAGCCTATAATACTGGACAGGGCTATTTGAATAATATGGAAGAGTCGGCAAATGCGTTTTTGAATGAAGTTGAGACTTTTAAGTCTCTGCAGGACGAGGAAATGCAGGCCACCGAGCAACAAACCATAACATTGGTACTGGTCCTGGCCATTGTCGGGATTGCTTCCGGTATTGTTGTCTCAATTCTCATTGTCCGCAGTATTGTGGGGCCACTCGGTAAGGTCACCAACGAACTGGGGGATGGAGCCGAACAGGTTGCATCAGCCTCGGAACAGCTTTCAGCTGCAAGCCAGCAGTTGGCAGAGGGAAGTTCAGAACAGGCTTCTTCGCTGGAGGAGACATCTGCCACCCTGAACGAATCCAGTTCCATGATCCAGCAAACCACCGATAATACAGAAAAGGCCACGGAAATGTCGGAAGCCGCTGATAAGGCATCGACAAAGGGTCGGAAACAGATGCAGGAGATGATGAATTCGATGCAGCAGATCAAAGACTCCAGCGATGAGATATCGAAGATCATCAAAGTCATCGACGATATCGCTTTCCAGACGAATATCCTCTCTCTAAATGCAGCGGTTGAAGCGGCCAGGGCCGGGGAGGCCGGAGCAGGATTCGCGGTAGTTGCCGAAGAGGTCAGAAATCTGGCACAGAGGAGTGCTAAAGCTGCTCAGGATACCACCGATATCATTGAGAAGAACATTCAACTCTCGGAAAACGGCGTGGATGTTGCCAAGAAAGTGCAAGAAGCACTTGTGGAGATTAACGACCAATCCTCGAGTCTGAGTAAACTGATAGACGAGATCAACGGAGCTAGTAAGGAGCAATCCCAGGGTATCTCCCAGATAAACGAGGCAATGAGCCAGATGGAACAGGTCACTCAGCAGAATGCGGCCAATGCCGAGGAGACAGCCAGTTCGTCCGAAGAGATGAGTGCTCAGGCCGAAAGCCTGAATGATATTGTAGCCAGGTTGAACATCATCATGCACGGAACGGATAAACGCAATGACGGCTCCTCAGGCGGATCAACAGCCTATCGAAACACCGGGAACAGCAAACAGCATTATCACACTCAGAATAAATCAAAACAGTCGGCTCTTGGTAATTCAAAGAAGAGAACAGGAAATTCAAAGAAAGGAAGCGGACTGGACAGAACCGGCCAAAAAACCCATGCTGTGTCCCCGGAGAATGTCATCCCGTTGGAAGAGGACAGTCAGGGCTTTTAGTATCGTGTGAAGAAGGATCATGAAAAGCGGGTTCTCCATTGTTTAGGCGGTGAACCCGCCGTTTTATATGAGTGTTATTATCTTGACCGGCAGACGAGAGCGCCATTCATAAGCCCTTTTAAAGAAAGTCATTCTCAGGAGTCCATATATTTTCTTAGCATGTCTTTCAACTGTTCCAAAGAAACGGGTTTGGTGAGATAGTCATCCATTCCCGAATCAAAACAGGCTTCTTTATCTTCTTTCAATGCCTTGGCCGTCATGGCAATGATCGGGACGTTTTTATCACTTTGGCGTATCATTCCTGTTGCCTGATACCCATCGATCTTTGGCATAATAATATCCATCAGGATGAGGTCGGGTTTGTGTCTCAGATAGCGTTCATAGGCCTCCTCGCCGTCTTTCGCCTCGATGATTTGGATCTTCTTTGAGAACACGGAAAGCGCCTTTTTTGCATACTTCATATTCACCGTGTCATCTTCAGCTACAAGAATGGTCTTGTCTTTGTATGATATACCGGCTGAGTGTTCTCTTGTTTTTTCGCGGACTAAGGGACCGTTTTCTTCCTCACACGGTAGGAGCAGCTCGAAATAGAACACACTGCCCTCACCGTACGTACTGTTGAGTTTAAGCGAGCTGCCCATCTTTTGCAGCAAATCGTCGGTAATGGTAACACCCAGACCGGTACCGCCGTATTGGCGGGTGTTGCTCATATCCAGTTGGCGGAAGGGTTCGAAGATATTTTTTTGTTCTTTTTCCTTAATCCCAATCCCGGTGTCAGCGACCTCGAAAAGGAGTCTGGCTTTCTTTCCCTCTTTCTCCAGCTGTTTGATATTCAATGTTACGCTACCTTCATCAGTGAACTTGACGGAATTTGAAAGTAGATTTAAGAGAATTTGTTTCAACCTTGGTCCATCAACTTCAACAAATTGCGGCACATTGTCTGCCATGTTTACGGTGAATTTCAAGCCTTTTTGTTCTGTTGCATGCCGGATCACGGAGACCGTTTTTTCAGTCAACTCTGTTAACCGGATTTTTTTTGGATGTAAGTCAATCCTACCGGCCTCTATCCTGGAAAGATCAAGGATGTCGCTGATAATTTCCAAAAGATGATTGGCTGAAGAGAGAACAATGTCTATATAGCTGTGTTGGTCATCGTTCAGCTTCGTGCTTTTAAGGATCTCGCTGAATCCGATGATCCCATTCAGCGGGGTTCGCAACTCATGACTCATTGTGGCAAGAAACTCGCTCTTGGTCTTGTTTGCTTTCTTCGCTTCTTCCATACTTTCCCTGAGTTCCTCATTCATCGCTTCATTCTCCTGCTCGGCTTTCTTCCTCTCAGTAATATCTATTGCAGAACAGACCACGTATTCCACTTCATCATCTTCATTCAACTTTGGTGTCTTATTGATGGAGAGTAGTCTTTTCTCACCGGCGTGGTTCAAGACCCATTCTTGACTTTCAACGAGCCGTTTCGTTTTAAACACCTCCCGGTTGCTTTTTCTGCATACTTCCACCACATCTTTCTGAAAAATCTCATACATGTTCCTGAACGCCAGTTCTTCTTTACTCATTCCATTAAAAATGGCGTGAGCTTTGTTGACAGCTCCATATGTATGTTCATCCGACAGATACCAAACTTGTGTATTAATGGTATCAAGAAGGATTCGTTGGGATTCCTCGGCCTTTTTCATTGGATCAATATCCACATGAATACCAACTGCCCGATGGGGTTTGCCATCATCATCCTTATCATAGGTTTTGGCACTGCCCGATATCCATTTGTAGTTCCCATCTTTGCATTTCATTCTGAATTGAACACTATAGGATTCCCCGTTTTTAAGATGTTCCTCCACCTTCGGGATCACCCACTTTTTGTCGTCAGGGTGTATCAAAGAATGCCAATTCTCAATGGTCTTTTGTATTTCATCAGGCTTATATCCCAGCATTGTGAAGCTCTTCGGACTGTAGTAAATCTCATCTGTGTCCAGGTTCCTGTCCCATAAGCCATTTTCTCCCGCCGTCATGGCAAGTTCGTACCGCTCTCGGTTCTCGTCAAGCTCTCTCTGTCTTCTGCGTTTTTCAAGGAGCATTCCCACCATATCTGCATAGATAACGGCTTCATTTTCATTCTCAAGTTCCCTTCCCTTTGAGAACATCAGTGTAAAATCCCCCAGAAATCGGTCTCCCTGTGTTATTTTGATAATGATTGTCTTTCCAATTTTAAAGGTCTTTTCGATAAGCTGGACAGCACTTTTAGAGATAATGTGTTCCGTCAGCTCGTGCAAATGGTTAAACGTTGTAACTATTTTATCTTTGATGAGTTCTAAGCGGTGGGGATCTGAGGACCATTTTTTATTTATCGGATTGAATCCAAGTAATTTTGCTCCCTGCTGCAACGAAGAAGAGATACCGGCAATGGCCGCTGTCAGGAATGCACCCTCGTCCTCCAAAAAGAGATTTAACGAAACATAACGCGCCCCGGAGATTTTCTTCATCCTCCGGGTGATCTGCTCATATTGATTCGACCCTTTCTGATCATCGAGGAACTTTTTTGAGGCTTCGACCAGCATCCGCTCATGCGTGATGTCTGTAAAAAATGTGGTAAAGTAATCTTTCTCACATGAAAAGACTTCGATACGATACCACTTGTCCAGGGCATAGGAATATCGCTCAAAAACACGTCTTTCTTCTCCATTTGCGATTTTTCCGTAAAAGCTGATCCAGTCAAAATCATCGTCGGTTATCTTCGGAACCACTTTGGTGACCCGCCGGTTCAATAAGTCTTCTTTTTTCAAACCTGTGAGCCGTTCAAAAGCCGGGTTCACAGCAAGATAAACGTAGTCAACAGGTTTTCCCTCTTCATCGCAGATCACCTTGTGCCTGGCAAATCCCATCTCTGATGATTCCATCGCTTTTTCAATACTGAGCATTCCTATTCCCTCCATATTGCTTGAATCTCA
>CAZVWW010000132.1:0-6101 GCA_964631265.1 uncultured Thermotogaceae bacterium | reverse complement strand
AATCACGATCGTTGACAGGGCAAAAGAAGTCAATCCAAACTACGTCTTATCGGAATTGAACAGCGAGAAAGCAGAACTGGACTATGAAAAGGCCATGATAGAGGCCATGAACGAGAAGATGGAGCTGGCAGCCGAGATCAACAAATTCTCAGGCGATCAACAGGTCTTAAGGAATCTCACCGATTTCTATGCGGAGATACTGGACGACATCTTCACCGTCAAGACGCAGAAACTGGATAAACAGATCAAAGCGTTGAACGTTGAGATTGCCAAAAAGGACTACGAGGACAAAAAGGACCTCTTTGACAAAGACCTCGTCTCCGAAAACGACCTGACCGATGCCTCGCTGACCTACCAGGATGCCCAGTCATCTCTCTCAAAATCCGAAAAGGACCTTCAGGTCGCACTCGATACCTTCAAGCGTGATACGAGCCTGGACTACGATGAAGTCGACCTCTTCGTCCCGGAATATGAGAAGATACTCGTCAGCAAAGAAGAATGGGTCGATGCGAACATCTCCGTTAAAATCGCCAGTGACAACGTGGATATCGCTTCCTACGACAAACAAAACCTCTCATCAAACGCCTCCAAATATCAGAAAAAACTGGCCGATATCAATCTCAAGCAGAAGGAGATCGATATGAGACTGGCCGTCATCTCCGCAGAGGATCAGAAACAGAATTTTGAAGACACCCTGGACTTTCTCAAAGAGCAGCTTGAAACACTCGATGAAAGGGTGGGACTCGTCAAGGACAATCTCGATGATATTAAGACCCGCTATAAGAAAGGACTTGTCTCCGAGACAGAGTTAAACAACCAGGAGATCGCCTATCTCAACCAGTTGAATCAGTACTACAGCACCCTGAACTCCTACTGGACCACGCTGAGTAATTACCTGTTAAACAGCGACAGCGATCTGGAAGAACTGATCAGAAATGAGATACAGCAACAGGAAGCGAAGAATAATACTGAAAAAGATGGTTAAAATGACCGGCTTCAAACCAGGGAACAGAATAAAGAGGGCGATCACGCTTCTCTTCTTTCTGTTCTCCCTGCTATATGTCTTTGGATCCGGTGTTCAGGATACGTTCCTTCCCGAAGATGCGTTGGTGTGGGACGAATTTCGAGAAAGGCTTGATGCCGATCCCGACTATCGCCGGCTCGAGTTGAAGGTGAAATCTTCAGAGATGCTTGTGGATCAGTACGCCGCTTTTTACATCCCGTATATCAGCCTCAATGCCGGACCGGGTCAGGGCTTTTCATACAACAGGAATTTCGTCAGCGAGGATGTTGAAGCTCATCAGTACAAGTCGAAAACGGACATGAATTTCAGCCTCTCAGCCGATTTCCTTCACGTCCTCGGAACAGATTTCGGGATCAGAGTACCGGTGCAGTACAGTGCCACTGAATATTTTGGGGATCAAGACAGTGAAGGCGGGGAGTTCAACATCAACTACGTCGGCTTCACCGCCAACAGAAAGCTGATCACCGAGGAGCATGCGAAGGAGCTGGAGAATCAGGCCAACAGACTCGCAGATCTTTACAACCTGAATCAGACACGCTGGGGAATCTTTCTCGAGCTGGCAAAAGACTGCTTCGACGCCGCCTATTACACGCGGCTGAAGTCGCTCACCGATCATCAAGCCGAGGTCTTTGAGCGCCTTTACAACAACGAGACGGACGACAGCGTCAGGAAAAACTATAAACGCCAGCTCCTGATGGCCCGGCAAACGTCGAAGACAGCCGAGAAAAAGCTCATGACGATCGGGGTTGGGAGTGAAAAGGACCGGGAGAGACTGTACGAAGAGTTCATAACGCTTATCCCGAAACTCTACAAAGCGTACGGGCTGGAGCATGTGGCGTTGGAAAACCTGTATATCCGGTCTCTGCAACTTGAACTGGAAAAGGCAAGAGAAGAGGAGGATTTTTGGTTCCTGCCACTGATCGCCAATCCCGAGTTCAGCTTCGAACTCGACTATTATGTCAAAGACGTTGATGAGACCATCTCCGGACAGACAATTGCGCTTTATGAAAAAGGCGATTTCTCTTTCTCGATGGGCGTGAAAGCCACACTCCCCATCACTGACCGGGGCGAGCGTGAGCTCGAGGTACTCAACAGAAAGAACAACGCGGATATCGCCCGGTTACAACTCGAGGATGCCATTGAACAGCGTCGGGAACGCCTCGAGGGATACGGGATTGACATCGAGCTGGCCGAACTGGAGCTGGAGCTGAAAGAGCTCGAGCTCAGCGAGGCGAGAGATGATTCTGAAGAGGCCGAAAAACTCTATAAAAAGGGATTCAACACCAAAGAGGACCGAGACCTGGCGCATATCGCCCGGGAAAAGGCCAAGGTGGACTATCTGAACGCCCTGCATCAGTATTTTATGACAGAACTGACAATATTAAAAGAATCAGGACTAATACTTGGAGGCAATTTAGATGAAGAAGAGAACTAAGATTCTGATATGGCTGGTCCTCATCGCCGTTGTTGTGATAGGCGGCCTGCTGATTTGGAACAGTCTCAGATCAGGTGCATCTGAAAAAGGGGCCAACATGCCCGATATCAATCTGAGATACACCGTTGAGCGAAAGACCATCGGAGATTCTCTCGAGGTCATCGGTAATGTCACAGCACCGGAGAGAAATATCTACGGACGGGTCAGCGGAGAATTGGAAAAACTCTTAGTAGAGGAGAACGGCCGGGTGGAAAAGGGGGCGACGGTTGCCCGCATATCCGATAATGAGTATCAACTGCAGTATCTTCAGGCGAAGACCGCCTATGAGAACTCGATCGGAACGGCTCCGAAGATTGTGGAGGAAAAGCAGAAGGCACTCGAAATTGCCGGGGAAAACCTTGAGAACACCGTTTTGAGAGCGCCGGTAAGCGGGTTTGTGAAAGCCGTCAACTACAAGGTGGGAGATTTGATCACCGCCAATGCTGTCATCTGCACCCTCGTTGAGGACGGGGAGATGAAAGTCGAGGCCTCCGTCGATGAAGTGGATTTGAAAAAAGTCGAAGAGGGACAGCGTGTCCAGTTTACTTTCGAGCCGCTGGACAATCTGAGATTAAACGGGAAGATCAGGGATATCAGCCTGCATGCCAATTCCTCGGGAGGGATCGTGGTGATCCCGATTGAATTCTCGTTCAACAAGGATCCGAGAGAATACGGGGTCATTCCCGGTCTGTCGTGCAACGTCAAAATTGTTCTCATGGAACGGGCAGATGTGATTTCCATCCCGCTTCTGGCGTTAAAGGAGGATGAAGGGGGAACATTTGTCTACATTCTGCCACCCTCCGCTGAATCGAATAAAAACGAATCGAAATCCGGTGACGACCGGGAAAAGCGGTATATCAAAACAGGCCAGAAGACTGAGAAATACGTTGAAGTCACAGAGGGACTTGAAGCCGGCGAAACCGTCATCATACCCCCTGATCAGGCGCGAGCCATCCAGGCCATGGAGGATTTGAACCTCAGCTTTACCGGCGGCCCGCCAACCGGTGGCGAAAGGAACAGACCGTAATGGACAGGTGCAACGGATAATGGGGAAGAAAAAAGTCATCTCGCTAAAGGACATATGGAAGATATACCAGATGGGCGAGGAAAGCGTTCACGCGCTTCAAGAATTCAACCTGGACATAGACGAAGGCGACTACATCGTTATTATGGGCCCATCGGGGAGCGGGAAATCCACTTTCCTGCAGATCACCGGCTGTCTCGACAAACCGACTAAGGGCGAGCTTTTCATCGACGGGGTCAACACCTCCAGGATGAAAGATCATCAGATGGCCGGCATCCGCAACAACAAACTCGGTTTCGTCTTTCAACAGTTCAACCTGCTTGCCAAGATGAGTGCCCAGGAGAACGTCGCGCTTCCGCTGGTCTATTCCGGGGTAAGCCTGAGAAAACGAATGGAGCGGGCAAAAGAACTCCTTGAACAGGTGGGACTCGGCAAACGGCTCAAACACAGACCGAACGAGCTCTCCGGCGGGCAGCAGCAGAGAGTGGCCATCGCACGGGCCCTGGCAAACAACCCGCCCGTGGTTCTGGCCGATGAGCCAACGGGAAACCTCGATTCCAGGAGTTCCGAGGACATTCTGAATATCCTGAAAGACCTTCACAACTCCGGAAAGACCATCATTGTGGTCACGCATGATCCCGAAATGATCAACGAAGGCAACACGGTTGTGCACATTCTCGACGGCCAGATCGAGAAGATTGAAAGGAGAACATGAATGGAACTGCTGATAGAAACCGCCAGGGCGTTAATCGCCAACAAGACCCGAACCTTCCTTTCAATGCTGGGCATCATCATCGGCGTCACCTCCATGATCGCTGTCGTATCAATCGGGCAGGGGGCCACGGCCGGAATTACCGAGCGGGTTTCAGCGCTGGGATCGAATGTGCTGATGATCACCCCGGGCTTTTCAGGGGGATCGGGCGGCCGTTCTTTTGTCGGGCTATCAGACGTCCTGACGAAAAAGGACGTGGAGAATATCGCGAAGATGTGCCCGGACGTGAAAGACGTGACCCCCGTGATTCAGAATCAGTTCCCCGTCAAATACACAACGAACAACACCCAGGCACAGATATATGCAGCCTATCCCAATATCTTTGACATCCTCTCGATGAATGTCGAATACGGCAGACGATTGAGTCTGCAGGATCTCGATGACTACGCAAAAGTCGGTGTCATCGGAAGCGAAGTGGCCCGAAACCTCTTCGGCACGGATGAACCGCTTGGCAAGACCGTCTACATGGGCGTTTCCATCGGCAACACCAACAAGAAGATTCCCATACGCATCGTGGGCAAACTGGAACAGACGGGGAGCAAGTTGATGTACAACCCCGACAAAATGATCATCATCCCCTTCACCACCGCAGAAGGGCGGATTGTCAACACGAAGGGCAATGTATCCACCATCCTCGCCTCGGCAAAAGATTCCGATTCCTCTCAAAAGGCCCAGCTCGAGATCGACCAGGTCCTCTATCTCCGGCTTCAGGACGGGGACAAATACAACATAACCAGTCAGGATTCCATCCTCGGGGCCGTTTCAGAAGTCACCGGGATCATGAACATCTTTCTCGGCTCGATAGCAGCCATCTCCCTCCTGGTCGGCGGCATCGGCATCATGAACATCATGCTGGTCTCCGTCTCGGAGAGAACACGGGAGATCGGTATCAAAAAGGCGCTCGGTGCAACCCGCAAGAGGATCCTCTCCGAATTTCTCATTGAAAGCATCGTCATCACCTTCGTTGCAGGTGTCATCGGAGTTTTGCTGGGTATCGCCCTTTCCAAGGCGGTTGAGCTGGCCGCCTCGGCTTATGATCTTGAAACACAGGTCACCTGGGGGTCAATCATGATCGCCTTTGGAACTGCCTCGATGATTGGTCTCTTCTTCGGGATATATCCGGCTTCAAAAGCATCAAAATTAAGCCCGCTCGAAGCGCTTCGATATGAATAAAACAGACCGTTGAAGAATGAACAAATCCCGTTTTTTCAAAAGACGGGTTTTTTATGATATAATTAATTACACAGTGAAATAAATGGAGGTGGGGTATGTATCTACTCGGCGTTGACATCGGGGGAACAAAGACAGCGGCAATCGTATCAAACGAATCCGGGGAAATCATCGCTTTTGAAAGAGGGGCCGGTTCCAACTATCAGGGATGCGGGGTTGAAGAATCTCATAGTCGGATCAAAGACACATTGGACCGTCTTTACAAAAAGGCCGGAATATCCAGAAAAGAAATCAAGAACGCCTTTTTCGGTGTAGCGGGAGCCGATCTCGAATACGATTATCAGATCATCAAACAGATACTGGACAGACTCGAATTAAGGCAATACCACTTTGACAACGACGGCCTGATAGCCCTGAGATCGGGAACGGTCTCAGGGCTCGGCATTATGGTTGCCTGCGGCACGGGAAGCATCAGCTTCGGCAACGACGGAAAGACGATCCTCAGAAAGGGGGGCTTCTCCCAGTTCTTCGGAGAGAGGCTGGGGGGGAACTACATCGCCCACCTCGCCGCATCCGCCATCATGAGAAGCCGGGACAACAGAGGCCCGAAGACGATCATGGATGATATCCTGAGAGA
>CAZVWW010000131.1:0-6145 GCA_964631265.1 uncultured Thermotogaceae bacterium | reverse complement strand
TCAACCTCGATTTTGCTTAATGCCTCTTTTACACTCTTGAGATTTGTTCCAGCCACCACGGCGACAGGATCTCCGACATATCTCACTTTATCTCCCAGCAGATACGAATCGTAAGGAGAAGGTTCCGGATATCCCTGTCCGGCCCGTGTATACGAGATCTGCTTGATATCCTTATAGGTGATTACACAGGCGACTCCGTTTACCCTGGAAGCCTCCGAGACATCAAGATACTTGATTCTGGCATGGGCATGAGGGCTCTTCAGGAGTTTAACAATCAACGTATCTTCATCGGCAAAATCTTCGGTATAGACCCTTTTACCCCTCACGAGTTCTTTGATATCGACCTTTTCTTCAATATGATTAACCGTCTTCATCCTGTCTTTATTCATCATCAATGACCTCCCCGCCGTTGTCCTGGATAAGGGTTGTAATGGCTTTCATCTGCGATTCATATCCGGTGCATCTGCAAAGATTCCCCGAAAATCTGTCTTTGATCTCACTGACTTTGAATGTCATCTTCGGGTTCTTCTTCATTTCATCGATAAACTCCTTGGTGGACATGAGCATCCCCGGAGCGCAGAATCCGCATTGAAAGGCGGATTCATCAACAAACGCCTGTTGAATCTTATCCAGCTGGCCATGCTCCCCGAGGGCCTCTGTGGTTGTAATCTCACACCCCTCCACTGATGCCGCAAAGGTGGTACACGACAGAATAGCCTTGCCGTCCTTCAACACAGTACACGTCCCGCAGTCGGCTGAACTGCACCCTCTTTTGACACTTTTGTAGCCGTTATCCCGTAGAACATCAAGCAGCATCTCTTTCGGTTCGATATCGAATTCCCTTTTTTCTCCGTTAATGGACAGATGCAACTTCAACCCTACCACTCCCTTTTTAACATTTGTTGGTACTGAAACTATCGTATAAATTATACCATAAGCGCATTGAACCGTATGATATAATTCTATCCTGAGAAAAAAATACACAATGGAGTTGATAAGATTGGGTTCACTAAAAATAGGCATCATCGGGGCGGGGAGCGCTGTCTTTTCAATGAGGCTGGTCAGCGATCTGGTTAAGCTTGTTAACCGTGAAAACTCGAAGAGGATCAGGGGCAGCAAAGTGGTCTTAATGGATGTCGATGAAGACAGGTTGAAGGCTGTCACCATCCTGGCTGAGAAATTCGCCGATGAGTTCGATGCCGATATCACATTTGACCAAACAACCGATATTGATGAGACAATAACAGATTCTGATTTCATTATCAACACGGCCCTGGTCGGCGGGCATAAATTTCTCGAAAGCACTCGGGAGATCGGCGAGAAACACGGTTATTACAGGGGGATAGACACCCAGGAATTTAATATGGTCTCGGATTATTACACCCTCACAAACTGGAATCAACTTGCGTATTTTTTGGAAATCGCCAAAAAGGTTGGTCATAACAACAAAACCAACCCCTGGCTTCTGCAGGCTGCCAATCCTGTCTTTGAGGGAACGACCCTTATTCACCGGGAAACAGATACCAACATGGTCGGATTCTGCCACGGTCATCACGGCGTCGGGGAATTAATCGCACCCCTCAACCTGACAATGGAGGAAGTGGACTGGCAGGTGGCCGGTGTGAATCATGGCATCTGGCTGAACCGGCTTGAGAAAGACGGCAAAGACCTCTGCCCGCAACTCGTTGAATACTTCCGGAACAGAGAAGAATGGCATCCTGAAGACCCCACGGATGATCAGCTCTCTCCAGTTGTTTGGGATATGTACCAGTTTTATGGTATGTTTCCCGTCGGCGATACACAGAGAAACACCACCTGGCGATATCATTACTCGCTCTCGGATAAAAAGAAGTGGTACGGTGAACCGTGGGGCGGCTTTGATTCGGAGATCGGTTGGAACTGGTACGGGAAGAAATTGAACACGATAACGGCCAATCTACAGAAAATAATGAATACCGTTGTATCAAATCCGGAAAAGCCCTCAAAAGAGATCTTCTTCAAGGATATCGACCAGTATCCGCCGGAGATAGCAGAGGAAATCAGGAAACTTTACAATCCTGAACAACTAAGCGGTGAACAGCATATCCCATTCATTGATGCCATCTCAAACAACAACCGGGATCGCTTTGTGGTCAACACCATAAACAACTCAACGATCAAGGGATTGGATGATGATGTTGCCTGTGAATTCCCCGCGATGGTCGATGAAGACGGTATCCACCCCGAAGAGATCCATCCGCCGCTAACGGAGCGGATCCTGAAGTGGTATCTGAGACCCAGGGTGTTAAGGATGGAATGGGCCCTTGAGGCCTTTTTGAAAAAGGACAAATCTCTGATAAAGGAGATACTGATGAGAGACAGAAGGACGCAATCCCCGGAACAAGCTGAGGCCGTTGTCGATGAACTCTTCAACAGGAGTCAATAATGGATACATGGAGACGTTTTGCAGGCTGGGTGGCTGTGGCGGTATCAACGGTCATTTCATCATTATGGGCCTATTGGGGGATCGTCGAGAACTTTCATGAAGGATGGTATTACGATAATTTCTTCATGAACGTTGCGATGATGTTCGGGCAATATTTATTAATCCCGATCATCTTTATGCTGATCGCCTATCTCTCGATCAAGTGGCACAAACTCGGCAGTATCCTGCACATTATCATCGCCCTTTTCTTTGTTTTCATGTTCCGGGGAGCAACCTTTTCTGTCCTGGGGACTGTTCTGGTCCTTCCGGCTCTCGGACTGGCCCTTCTTTACTGGCTATCTGAATTTCCAAAAAAGGGCCGCGCTGTTCTGATCGCCATCGGCATCCCGTTGATCATCATGATCGCTTTGGGCATCCCTAACGGCGTCAGAGTTGCAACGAGATACAACGATGGCAACTTCAGCATCCGACAGGTTGAAACAAACACGGGTAAAGAGCTTCTTTGGGCGCCTCAGGGGCCGGGATGGCCCGAAAGAGGGGTTAACTGGCATGAGGCCTCGGAGAGATGCGCCCGCCTCTCTGAAGATGGACAAAAACTACTCGACGAACCGGTCAACATCTGGAGGCTTCCAACGGCCACTGAAGTTGTGCATTCCATGACACGTGACAATGAGAATGCAGGAGGAAGATTGATTCAAAGAACCATGCAACCGAGATATGAAGTGAACCCGAAAAAAGAGACTCCTCTGTGGAACCCCCATTCGAAGATCATTTACTGGTGGACTGCAACAGAGGAGGATGAGGATTTTGCTTATGTGGTTGTATACAACGGCGGGGTCTGGAAAAAAGCAAAGGAAAACTCGCTTGGTTCGTTGAGCTTCCGCGCCGTCAAGGAACCCTGATATTATAGTGGAAACAGAACCCGGAGGGCTTAGTAATCGACGAGTTTGAGGAAACCTTTACAGGTCTTAAGCAGATCAGTCAGAAAGTTCCTCACCGAAGAGCCGAATATGCTTGTGTCGAAGATGGCCACCGCACTGATCTGTTTTTCAAAGGCCTCATTCATTGCGTTTATGCTCTCGATCTTCTCTTTTGACGGAATCTCATCGAGATAAACAATCTTTATTTCTCTCAATGCTCCGGAAGCTGCCTTGAGCATATTGCCGTATGTCTTGTACTCCTCAAGCCATGGCTCAATGTCAGCTTTTGTTTTTGGGTCAAGACCTTTCGAGATATTTTTATGAGCGGATAAAATATCCTTTGACTCGTCTTCAAGAATGGCTGACAACTCATCGAGTTTCCCGTTATCCCATTTTGCTTTCAGTTTCATCAGAAGTTCTCCAGTTATCTCTGGATCATCCGGATGAAGCGGGCTTTTCTCATTTGCCCGGATAAAGTGCTTCATATCCCTTGCAATATCGGGATATCGCTCTTCAATATACCGATCCAGAGTGCGTTCGGGTTCAAAGCCTTCAGGATTCATCAGATATTGTCCAATAATCCCGAGTTCAATCATGGACGCATAGGCCTGGTTCATCGGGTTTATCACAATCCCCTCAGAGAGTTTCACAAGTTCAGGGTCTCTTCCCGTATAGGCGCCTAAATGCAGTTCCGGGACCATAACAGAATCGTTGACCGGATAGTTATCCCAGTACAAAGGAGGCCTCTTGTAAGCCCTTGCGATTTTTTCGGCATCCCCGGCACTGATCTCTTTTGAACAGACAGCAGGTCCCGTCCACATGATTTTAATCTTATCATTGAGCAAGTCTCCAAGGGTTTCATGGTAATTTGTCGTCTTCTTTCCGTGATAGATTGTCGGGCAAACAATAAAACGCATATCCTCGATCTTTTCATTGAGTGCTTCAAATAACCTGTTGGAAAACGCCGCCTGTGCATGGGCAAGTGATTTGAACTTCACCTTGTCCGCTTCATGTACCAGATTTTCAGGTATATCATCCAAAAAAAGCGAGATAGTCCTGACCCCCATCTGAGAAAAAAGGAGATATTTGGATTTCAGTGTTTCAAAGTCCTGATCACTTGAATAGACAAGGGACAGACCGGGGCTGATGGCCATTGAAACGTCCAAATCCACTTCTTTTCCAAGTTCCACAAGACTTTTGAATTCATGTTTGAAATCTGCCGGATAGGCTTCTCTCCATCTGTTTCTATGCAACGGATCGGCCTTTGGGGCATAGATATATAAATTGTAACCCCACTTGGCCGATTCACCGATCAAATCGCTTCTTTCCGTCCATGTCCAGGGTCTGCCGTAGAACCCCTCTACAATTCCTCTGATCTTAAACATTGTCTTTCACCTCAATTATGAATTATCCTTTTACGCCACCTTCAACGAGTCCTGATATAATCTGTCTCTGAAATATCAGGAATATGATTATAACAGGTATGCCCGCAATTGTTGATGCTGCCATCATCCTCGGCCAGTCGGTCTGATTCAGCTTCTGAAACATGGCCAATCCCACCTGGACTGTTCGCATTCCCTTTGAATTGGTCATAACAAGCGGATAAAAGAGATCATTCCAAATGGTAATGAAGGTATTGATTCCCAATACCGCCATCGCCGGCCCGCTTAACGGCATGACAATACGGGTAAAGATCTGAAAATCATTGGCTCCGTCCACATAGGCCGCCTCATCAAATTCATGGGGGAGCTGTTCAATATACTGACGCATCAGAAACACCCCGAAGGGTGTGACAAGAAACGGGAAGAAAAGGGCCATATACGTATCGACCCAACCGATGTTTTTCATCAGGATGAAGATTGGAATTATCGTCACCTGCGGAGGGATCATCATCGTGGCCAGCACCATGGCAAATAGTACTTCTTTCCCTTTGAACTGCTTCCTGGCAAAGGCATACGCCACCATTGAACAGAAGATCAAATTTCCGAGCACAACAATGAAGGAAACAAGACCACTGTTAAAGATATATCTTGCAAAATTATGTTCCTGCCAGACATCGATAAAATTCGAAAATGTCGGGAACTTCAGCTTCGTACCTATCTCGTCGAAGAGGACCTCGCCTTTGTTGAGACCGGAGGGGAGTTCCACAAAAAACTGCAGTTGAGACACGTGCTCATGATCCACGTTTGGAAATTCAGATTTTTCGTATTCGATTGCAACGCGTTCAAAGGTTCCGGACAATTCAATGCCTGATTCACTGACCTGTAGATTATCGTTGATATCCTTGATCCCGAGATAAAGATTGCTGTTCTTCGGTGCTTTCACATAAAGGGTTATTCGATCAAAGAGGTTTGTGTTCCTGTCACCGGTGAATGCTGCAACGCCCGCTTCTTTATTCCCTTCGGTTATGTCAATCTTCATCACTTTTCCCGTTTCAGCAGGCCCCTCAACGATTTCATAATCCCTGGTACCGAGAGGTTTCATCTTGGTTCTTAAAAAGATCGGATTGGATTCAAACTCAAGCAGCGTCTTCTCACGAATCAAGTGGAAGAGGTCTCCCTGCGGGATCACCGATGTAAAGAACATCATGAAGAGCGGCATTAATGAGATGGCCAATAGCAGCAGAAGAATACCGAATATCCACTTTCCCCGTCTCCTCTTTTTGAGATGACTTTTTATCATACGTTATCACTCCTGAGAAGATATCGCTGGATCAGGGTCACAACCATTATTAACACAAGGAGGATATAGGCGATTGCTGACCCATAGCCCATATCGAATTTTCTGAAAGCGACCTGAT
>CAZVWW010000130.1:0-6168 GCA_964631265.1 uncultured Thermotogaceae bacterium | reverse complement strand
TCTTTAACCTGATACCGTTTGTCATCACATTAATTGTGGTGGCCGGATTTGTCGGCTTGACAAGACCACCTGCCGCAAGTGGTACACCGTACGAGAAGAAGGGATGATTGCTGAGCCATGCCGGTTCTGGCTTTAATCCTTAAGATCACCGGGTTATTCTTTCTGGTATCCGGAACATTGACCATGCTTTTTCAGAAACCGGTTCTCGTGAAGTTACACTACAGCGGGATATCAGATACGATAGGAGTTGTCTTTGTCATGATCGGTCTCTTTATTGACTCTCCCGGTCATTTTTCGCAATGGCTCCTGTTGATCGTTCTTTTAGTCCTTATAGGACCGGTATCAAGTATTGCCATCGCAAAGGGCTTTTTTGAAAAGAAAAGAAGAAAATAATGCATCATATCAGAACAAAACGGTTCTTGTCGATGTGAAGGAACAATAAAAATCAAAATTTTGAAAGGAAGTGTTTCTCTTGAAAAAGTTGTTGTTGGTATCAATTGTACTGACAGTTATTATGGCGACGGTATTGGCCGCACCGGTCAAGGTTGAATTCTGGCACGCGATGGGAAGTCAGCAGGGAGAAGCTGTTGAAGAGATTGTTAAGATGTTCAACGATCAAAACCCGGATATTGAGGTCGAACCTGTTTATATCGGAAACTATGGCGCATTGAACCAGAAGCTTCTGGCAAGTGTTCAGAGTGATACACTGCCGGTTATTTCCCAGTCCTATTCCAATTGGACATCAAAACTTCTGCAGAGTGATGTAGTAGCTGATTTAACCGGTTTTATCAACGGTGAAGAAGGTTTCACGGATGCACAATGGGAAGATATCTGGAAACCGTTCAGAGAGATGTGTACCTGGGGAGACGAAGTGTACGCACTCCCTTTCAACAAGAGCATCTATGTTACTTATTATGACAGTGACCTCTTCGATATGGAAGGGATCGAACCACCAGAGGACTATGATGATGTCAGAAGACTGGCTGAGGAACTGACCGTCGTTGGAGAAGATGGCGAAGTAGAACGTTACGGTTTCGGATTCAGAACAACTGTTGATGCATTTTCCATCTTCCTTCTGAACAACGGGGGAACCATTGTGGAACAAAACGCAGATGGCAGTTATGAAATCACCCTGGACAGTCCCGAAACAAGAAAGACGCTGGAGTTCTTAAAAGGCATGAAAGATGACAACATTGCCTACGTTGAAGGCGGCTACCTCAACGGACCTTTCGGCGAGGGCAGGATTGCCTTCTATTGTGATACAATTGCAGGAAAATCCTATGTCGATTCCGCCTGCCGCGGAAAACATGACTGGAACTGGTCCGCAATCCCATCTAATGAAACTTTCAGACCGCCTTTTGCCGGAACGGATGTTATCATGTTTGAGACGGCCGATCAGGCTCAGAAAGAAGCGGGCTGGAAGTTTATGAAGTTCCTGACCAGTCAGAAGGTCACAACATTCTGGTCAATGAAAACGGGTTATCTGCCCGTCAGAAAGAGCGCTCTGGAAACCCCCGAATGGAAGACATTCACCAGACTTGAACCAAAGGCAGCCATCCCCGTTCAATTTGTTCCCGATGCCTATGTTGATCCGAAACCGGCAACCTGGTATGAGATCAGAAATGTCGTCGGTGACATGTTCAACAACATCATCTACGAGAAGTGGACAGTTGACGAAGGAATAGACTGGGCTGTTAAGGAAATCCACGGATACCTGAATCAGTAAACAGTAACGCTTAATTGATAATCAAAAAAGGCCGCTGAAAAAGCGGCCTTTTTAAATGATAATCTGTTCCTCACCCATCACTAAAGACCCGGTTGAACACATCCCGGACAGTGATGATACTATCCACGTGGCTCACATTGGAACCCGCAAAGGCAAAACCCTCTTCAAGGTTACCACGGGATGCATTATAGAGGGCCAGAGCGATGCAATAAGGGGCTTTATCAAATACACAGGTCTTGATACACTTGTAGGGACAGGTAAACGGTTTTTTAATCCCGTTTTCAACGTCTTCGAGAAATTGGTTTCTGATCGCCCGTCCGGGCATTCCCACCGGGCTCTTGATGATCATCACATCATCCTCGTCTGCGTTTATATAGGCCTCTTTGAAACGGGGGTGAACATCACATTCCTCGGTCGCCACGAATGCGGTTCCCATCTGGACACCGTCGGCTCCAAGGGTACGAACTCTTTCGTAATCCGCTTTGTCCCAAATCCCGCCGCCGGCAATCAACGGAATCCGTTTTTCCTCAATCCCGTCGAGGAATTGCCGGATAGCCGGCACCGTGACTGAAAAGAAATCGTCATTCTCTCTCTTCAGGGCTTGCGGCTTGAAGCCGAGATGGCCTCCAGCCTTTGGGCCTTCAAGGACAAATGCATCGGGGAGTCTTTTGTAATGTCGTGTCCAACTCCTCACAATCACTTTCGCTGCTTTGAGCGAGGAGACAATCGGGACAAGCCTCGTTTTAGAGTCCTCGGGAACGAATTGGGGAAGATCAAGCGGAAGCCCGGCACCCGAAAAGATAATATCGACGGATTTGTCAACAGCCGTCTGAACAATCTCTTTGTAATTGGTGAGGGCGACCATGATGTTCACGCCGAATAGCCCCTTTGTCTTTTGACGGATCAGATCAATCTGTTTCTTCAGCGCTCTGAGATTGGCGTTAAAGAAGTTTTTTCTGTAATCTTCCTCCATGAATCCCAAACCGGCAGTCCCGAGTACGCCAATGCCACCATTGTTTGAGACTGCAGCGACAAGGCCCGACAGGGAGATACCAACCGCCATTCCCCCTTGAACAAGGGGTTTTTCCGGTATCAGCCCGTTTATATTTAACTCTTTTATACTAACACGTCCTTTCAGGAGTGACCAATAGTCACATTTTCAGAATAAAGTATATCATAATTTCCCGCTTTGTGCATCATTATAATGCCTGTTTTAAAGGCTTCTATTTCCGCTTTCTTCTCAGCAGAAAAAGAAAGATAGGGGCTCCGATGATGGCGGTTATTGTACCAAGAGGCATCTCAGAGGGTTGAAAAGCCGTTCGCGCGATGGTATCGCAGGTGGATAGAAAGATGGCCCCGAATATGGCACTGGCGGGTAAAGAGATCCGATGGTTCGGACCAAACACAAGCCGGGCTGTATGCGGCATGATAAGACCCACAAATCCGACAATCCCGGTTGCTGTGACGGTATAAGCGGTCATCAGAGTCCCGATAACAAAGATAAAGATCTTCAACTTCTCAACATTGACCCCAACATTGAGCGCCTCCTCTTCTCCCATGGAGATGGCATTCAGGCTGTTGGATAAAAGGATGCCGATCAGGGTGCCGACAACTGCCATGGCGCCCATGCTGTATACCTTCTCCCAGGTGGCGCCGGATAGACTTCCCATCAGCCAGAAAGAGGCCTGTTGAACATTTCGCCAACCGAAGACAATGATAAAAGTGGTTCCGGCGGAGAAGAGGAAGTTCATGATGACACCGGAAAGAATGAGATCAACGACGGGGATCTTGCCGCCCTTTTTGGCGATAAAATAGGTGCTGAATGCCACTAATAAGGCAAAGAAAAAGGCCATGAAGGGAATGTTGTAAAAGAGTGAGGGAAGCACCCCCCCGGCGCCGAAAAGGGCGATGGTCAGTACCGTTCCAAATGCGGCACCGGAGGAAACACCAAGGATATAGGGGTCTGCCAGGGGGTTTCTGAGCAGGGCCTGGAACATGTTACCCGCAACGGAGAGTAGGGCTCCTGAGAAGAGTCCCAGCAGGACTCTGGGCAGTCGGATATCAAAGACAATCATTTTGTTGACAGATGTTTCCGCCTCACCTGTCAAGAGCAGCTTCAAGAGTTCTTTGACCGGTATCTTAACGGTTCCGATGGAGATGTTGAGGACGATAACGAAAAAGAGTAATAGCAACATCAAAAGGAAGGGGATCAATCCCCTCCCTTTCCTTTTGGTTAAACAGTTACTGAGAGACATATCAACGCTCTCTGACGATTATATTACTCGTAAAGTCCGGAATAAATATCTGCTATCAGATCAACGAGTTTCAGATTAGCGTGGCTTGCCTTTTCTCCGTCAATGCCAATAATATCTTCATTCTTGACGGCCGTGACATTCTTCCACGGCGAGAAGTTCAGTATAGCCTCTCTTGCCTGTTGTTCTCCACCTTGATAATAATAGGGCACGATGATGGCATCCGGATTCTGACTGGCAACAAATTCGACACTGATGGGGAGCCACCCACTGGGACCCGAGTAATTTCCGGCAATGTTGACCCCGCCTGCAAGCGAGATGGCCTCATTGAGGAACGAGCCCTGTCCGCATGTCCACAAATCCTTGATCTCTGTACCGGCAATCATCGCATAGAAGACCTTTTTTCTGTCCTCTATGGGGATCTTGTAGGATTTCCCCTCGGCAATCGTCATCATCTTGTCTCTGTATGTTTCGACAATCTCATTGCCCTTCTCCTCTTTCCCGCAGATAGTAGCCAGGATATTGGTAGTTCGGAAGATGGTCTCCATGCTGTTGGGGTTGAGGCAGATAACCTTAAGGTCAAATTTGTCAAGCTTGGCCACCTCTCCGGCCTGGAAACCGCCGGCTACGATGATGAGGTCCGGTTCAAGCGAGACGATCTTTTCAATGTTGAGCGGGGTGGTTCTCCCGATCTTTTCCGCATCGAAAGGATCAAACTCAGTTACCCCGACTATCCGGTCCGCTACACCGAGCCGAACGAGATAATCGGTAAAAACGGGCGCTGCAACAACGATTCGCTGAGGTGTCTCTTCAAATTCAACGATTCGGCCCAGATCATCCACAAGTGAAAAAGAAAACAGGGAAAGCACTGCAAAAAACATCATGACGGTAAGTAAAAGTCTTTTCATATGAAACCTCCTGAGATTATAAAATGTCCCTTCGGTACCGGAAGGGTCTTACCATTGATGCGGTGAGATATCCTGACTCGCGGATCAACCAGCAGCCTGCGCCTTCCCGGAATCAACCAGTGGCATAATGCAATTGCTGTCCCCGCTCACAGTGGCGGCCCCGTGCCGGTTTCTCACCGGCTTCCCTCGACCACAACAATGGAGGTTGAAATGATTATAACATACATGGGGGGGGATCAGGGGGACAGGTCCCTTGATTATGAATTCGTAATCAAGGGACCTGTCCCCCTGATTCCCTCCCTGATTTCCCCCTGATTCGATGAGAATTGGCAAAGTATGGTTTAATAGGGTTAGAAAACAGTAAAGGAGTGAGTGTTAATGAAAAGATTAGAGAGACTCTGGAGAGAATTATATGGCAAGACTGACAAGTTGTTTGACAACCTGATGGAGCACCTGAGAAGAGAAAAAGAGGAATATAGCAACGATTTCCCCACAGTGAAGAGGGACTGGTACAAGGAAAGCGTCATCTACTCGCTCTATGTCGATCTCTTCAACAGGAACGTCGATGGACTCGTTGACAAACTACCCCACCTTGAAAAACTCGGTGTCAACTGTCTCTGGCTTCTGCCGGTTCTTGAATCCCCGATGAAGGACGCGGGATTCGATATCTCGGATTACCGGAGTATACGCCCGGATATTCTCAACCTGCCGGAGGACAGCACGCAGGCAGAAAGGAATGAGAAATTTGCGCAGTTTCTGAAAAAGGCGCATGAGAGAGGCATCCGGGTGATATTTGATATCGCTTTGAACCACTGTTCCGATGAGCATCCCTGGTTTTTAGAGGCGAAACAATCAAGGGATAATCCGAAACGAAATTTCTTTATCTGGAGTGACACGGATCAAAAATACAGCGAGGCCCGGATCATCTTTAAGGGGCTCTCGAAGAGTAATTGGGAGTGGGAGCCGGAAACCGGGCAGTATTTCTTTCACCGGTTTTTTGACATTCAGCCTGATCTGAACTACAAGAATCCCGAGGTCCTGGCGGAGATGACCAAGGTGCTCATCTTCTGGAAGACGAAAGGACTCGACGGGTTCAGAGCCGATGCGATCCCCTATCTCTGGAAAGAAGAGGGAACGGACTGTGAGAACCTGGAGAAGACCCATACCATCGTCAAGTTCTTCAGAGCGGCACTGGATTACATGGAAGAGGGCACTCTGCTTCTGGCGGAGGCCTGCCAGCCCCCGAAAAAAGTGGTGGAGTATTTTGGCGACAACGACGAGT
>CAZVWW010000129.1:0-6280 GCA_964631265.1 uncultured Thermotogaceae bacterium | reverse complement strand
TTCCGAGATTGGTGAACTCTGCAAATCCCTCTCCGGAAGCGTCCCGTTGATTCTCATTTTTCTCTTCGGGGATTTCCTCTTCCTCAACAGGCTTTTGCTCAACATCTCCCTCTTTTGGAAGTTCCTCAACTTCTTTCTCTTTCGGAAGTTGTTCAACGTTTTCTTCTTTAACGGGTGTTTCGCTTCTGTTTTCCGTCATCGTTTTTTCAGAACCCTTAAACTGTCTAGTATCGTTCTCATAAGACTTCTGATTATTAGCAGACTTCTGCTGATTAGAAGTATTTCCTGCTTGAAAATCAGAATCCCGCTTACGCGTGTCAGCGTGCTGCCGGAGTGCGTTTTTAAAGGTCTGCGCCTCTCCATTGCCTGAATCAGCCTCTACAGAGCCCGTCTCAAGAGAAGGAGCCTTTGGTCCCCGGCTGTTTTTCGTCTCCGGTACAGCTGTCTTAAACTGGAGTAGTTCATTGACCGTTGTCTTCATCTTGTCACCTCCTTTCCCGCTAAGTTTGCAAGAATTTCCGCCGCTTTGTCCTCATCTATGGTTGCAAGCTGCCCCACAATGTCGGCAGCAATTCCCGGATCAATCAGTCTCAAGCCGTTGACAATCTCTTCCACGTCAATCTCACCTGAGGCAAGGGCCTGGGCAAGCATCTCTTCATCCCCGTTGGCAAACCAGTCTGCGAGCTTTTGAAATCTCTCCCGGGAGCTTTCCCATGCCTGTAGCTCAGATCTCAAACGCTCTTCCTGAAGCTGCAGCTCCTCGGCGTTGGCATTCAGCTTTGCTTCCCGTTCATTCAACTGCTCTTCAAATTCGGCGAGCTCTGCTGCCTTTTTTTCCAGGGCCTTCCGGTCTTCTTCGATCTTCTGGATATAGGTCTCATATATCTCGGAGTAGTATTTTTGCGGCTGTATGATCTCTCTGGGCGTGTACTCAACATAATTGTTGATAACCGGGACTTTTTCAAGAAGGAAGGCGATGTAGCTTCTCCAGTCTGACATGGGGGTAACACCTGATTCCCCTAACTTCTTAAACTCAAAGTCTATATAGCCGTATATCAAAACGAGCAGCAGGACTACAATGATAACAGATAAGGTGATTGCGACTTTTTTGAACTTGCCCTTCTTCTTTGCCAACGTCTACTCCTCCCAAGTATATTATTCTGTTTTCATGACTAGAGTTCCTTAAAACTGGAATGAGATATTTTTCCTTGCAAGCAAAAAGCGGATCTCTATGGAGATCCGCTTTAATGTGGGGGGTATATTTCTTTATATTCTCAAGGGGGATAGGGGGGTCCTATCTATGTGATAAACTTTTTTCGTTTCTTTTTTGGCTTTCGTTAGTTTTGACTGCGGGGGTATTGAAAAAGTTCAAAATGGATTGTGGTATAATTTTCGCAGGGGGGAATTGTCGTGGGGGATTATCTTGATAAAACCAAAGTGTATTCTTTTTATATATTCTTCATCATAGCGCTTATAGCGCTCTTTGTGTATGTTTATCCCCGGCATGAATTCGACAGGCAAAACGCTGATGTTGCATTGGGTTTCGAAAAGGGTTACAATGCTGAAATAACCGATTTTTATTCGGTAAGGGATATCAACGAAGTCGGCCTATCCGGAGAGCGGGTTGTCTTTGTGATGGATTTTGAAGCATTCTCCTCAGCTCCTGCTGAAATAGAACGGGCTTTAGAAAAGAGACAGGGTGCCAAGATCATCTTCATCGGCAGCCCTCCCGACATTTCCCCGGAGACATTCTCGGGATATCTTGACGGGAACAACATTGACGTCGGATTCCTCGAATTGAATCGGGTAACCTCCTGGATGAGACAGGTCCTTGAGAAACGCTCGCCTCTTCACAAAGAGAGGATGTTTCGGGTTCATACGATAAAGCCCGCGGAGATAGACAAGATCGGCCTGACCTACTCCATGGTCCTGAGACGTTGGCTTCGGGCAAAACAGGAACGGAGCATCGATTTCTTCTGGATTCAACCGCTTGACGAGGCCTTCATCCCGTACAATGAATACGGTTTGGATATCGCCCGGCTTGTGAAACCGGTCGACGGGATTGTCACGGGAGTACCGGACACGAATTTCCTCTTCAGAATAGCACTCGCCGTTGCTGTCTTCTGCATCATCTATTTTTATTCACCGCTCTTCTTTGTCATTGCTCTATTCGTTTTCCTCTTCTACCTCAACAGAGCGGGGTTTAACGATTCTGTCCTCTATCTGACCGGTATGGGAGGGGCCTTTGGCATAACAGGCATCTTCAGAACCTTTCGAGACGTCGATTATTCACCGCGTTTGAAGTACCTCTCACTCCTCCTGCTCGCTTTCACACTCGGTATCACCATCAACGCCCTGGGGTTCTCCTTTGAAGCCGTCAATCAGATCCTCATGCCCCATGGGGTGAAGCTCACGCTGCTGTACCTGCCCCTGCTGGTCTTTTTAAGAGAATTCGCCTCATACGGCGCAGAGGACCTGAAGAAAAAGCTCCACTGGACGGACCTGCTCGTTATGATCTTCATCGTGCTCTTCATGATCTACTATCTGATGCGGTCGGGAAACAGCGGATGGGTACTGTCTATCGAACGGCAGTTCCGGGATCAGTTAGAGATCCTCTTCGGGATTCGTCCCCGATTCAAAGAACTCGTTGGGATCCCAGCCCTGTGGCTCTATTTCAACAGTCAACATCGCTCCTTTGGACGGTACTCGTTCCTGATTCCTGTGTTGGGCACAGTAGGGCTCGTATCGATTATCAATGCCTTCCAGCACTATCACACCCCCATTATGATTATCCTCTATCGTGAGGGGCTGGGCGTCGTTCTCGGGACTGTGATCGGTGGCTTCATCAGTTTTCTGATGAAGAGAGGCAAAACATCGGAGAATTAATGTTCGAGCATAACCTCGCTCCACCTCCCCCGGGGTGGAGCGCTAACCCCGAAAACAGTCCCCTGGCTGTTTACCGCTTACCTGAAGTTCCAAAATTCCGGAAAATAAAAAAACACTCTCCCAAAAAAGGGCATATTCCCGGCTCATGCTCCAAGATAAAATATCAAGCAGGGATGAAAATTCCGGCATTTGAACCCGATTTATGATACAATAATAGTATCAACAAACGGAGGTGTTTCGATGAAAAAGCTAATTGTAGTCTCTACAGTTTTAACGGCACTTTTGATCTTTGCAGGTTGTTCAGTAACGGCGGGACTCCCCGGCCTTGCAGGCGGATGGGGATTTGCCATCGACTGGGGATTTGCCACAACAGAGACCCGGGCTGACGGGCCTGACAAAGCCTTTGGTGAACTGGAACTCGAGCAGGAAGGCGCGGCATTATCCGGTACACTTATCATCAACGATAATGAATACTTCGTAAGCGGGACGGTTGGAAAGGGGAAAACAGTCACTTTATCCGTCTTCGAAGATGCTGAAGCCGGAGAAGACCTCTTCACACTTAATGGTTTATACAACGGAGAGTCCATCGTTGGAGAGACAACTGACAAAGCAGCCGACTGGATAGCCGAGAGAGAGCTGTGATTCCTATGAAGAAGCTAACAGCCGTCATTCTTTCCCTTCTTGTCATCGCCCTCATCTTTTCCGGTTGTTATTTCTCCGCTGTCATACTGCCAAGCATTGGAGAGACAAACTGGGTATTTGCAATGAGTGCTGATGGCGATACTGCAACGGGAACGCTTCATTTTGACAAAAGAAAAGACTTTGACAATCTTATCGGCAGTTTCAACTTTGAAGCACCGGAAGACGCAAGCCCGGTTAAATTCAACGGGGAAATCAGCAAACACGGGAAGATCTGGGTCAATCCCTTTATCGTAACAAATTCAACCGGTGACGCATCCATTACCTTGAAATTTGAGGGTACCTTGAATGATGCCGAAAACAGGATTTCAGGATCGGGATATGCAACAGAAACCGCCTTTTTCGGATGGCTTGTTGAATTTTATCCGTTCAGTATTCAGGCCACAAAGACAAAATAAAAGGCGCAGTTGACGGGTCTATCGTAAAAGCACCAACACATTTAATGTTAAGGACACAATAACAGTCTATGCTAAAAAAAGAAAAGACAACCGTTTTTACGATCAATATACTCATATTAATTGTCTTCTTTTTCACACTGAAGATATCCAATGAGATCGGAAAGGGAGAGGGACTGTATTTTCTGTACACGTTATGGGTACTTCTCTTTTTCTTCTCTCTAAGGGGTTATGATGCAGAAAGAATGATATCACCGAGATGGACCTTCACCTCCATCTCGGTTTCGCTTTTTCTGAGTCTCATCTTCAACACCCTCCTGTCGATCATCTTTGGTTACAGGATGCAGATGGAGATATGGGGATGGGTGCTGTTTTATATCATGTTTATGGGAATCGTCAACCCGTTTCTCTTCAGAGGACTTGTGAGGAACAAAGAACACATGCTTGTGGTCCCCAAAACCCTTGACGAACCATGGATTTCAACAATACAAGAACTATCTGTTGTAAAACTCAGGATTGTCAGAGGAGAGAAAAACGATACCGATTACCGTTTCTGTCAAAACCTTGCCGATATCCTGGGTTATCTCCCCCGAACATTCTATGAAAGCATGAACCCGGAGACCGTTGAAGCTACTCTCAGGCGCCGGAAAACGACTGCCCTTTTACTCAGAATCATTGACCTCATGATAGCGATACCGGCCTTCATCATCCTTCTGCCGGTTCAAATCATCATCGGAGTGTTTCTGTTAATCCTCCAGGGAAGACCGGCACTATTCAGACAAAAGAGGATCGGAAGGAATAAAAAGGCCTTCACCCTCTATAAGTTTCGAACCCTGAGGTTGGGAGAGGCCTCCTGTACAGATATTGAAGCCGATCATAAAAGGCGGAGCACCCCGATAGGGCGTGTTTTAAGATCACTGAGGCTCGACGAGCTCCCGCAGTTGATAAATGTTATACTGGGGCATATGAGTCTGGTGGGGCCCAGACCGGAGATGGTGTATTTTCATGAGATGTGCAGCAGAGAGATCAAAAACTATGACAAAAGACTGCTCATTCGCCCCGGAATAACAGGATGGGCACAGACCATGTACAAGCGTTCAGACACTCTGGAGGAATACCGGGTCAAGACCGGATATGATTTTGCGTTTCTGCTCAATTACTCCGTCTCCATGTACTTCAAATCATTACTGTACACGCTTGACGCGATTGTATACAGGAAAGAATAAACATCTTGGGAAGAAAAGGGTGAAAAATGGAAAATATTGTTATCCTATCCGTAGGACTCAAGAGCGGGCACAGAGGAAGTATCGAATACAGCTTACAAGAACTCAAATCCCTCGTAAGAACAGCCGGGGGAAAGGTTTCTGAGACGTTTTATCAGATGCGGGACAAGTATGTTCCCGCCACCCTCATCGGTAAGGGGAAGTTGAATCGCATTAAAGAGGAGTTGTCGGACAAGAAGGTTGATCTCATCGTCTTCGACAATCAACTCTCGCCCACACAGCTGAGAAACATTGAGAAGGCCCTTGATTGCCGTGTCATCGACAGGATACAGCTCATACTCGACATCTTCGCCCTGCACGCCACCACCAGAGAGGGTAAGCTCCAGGTTGAACTCGCCCAGCTCCAGTACATGCTTCCCCGGATACGCGGGCTCGGTATGGAGATGTCCCGACTGGGAGGTGGCATCGGAACAAGAGGCCCCGGGGAGACCAAGCTCGAGGTCAAGCGGCGTAAGATCCGGCAGCGGATCACCCGCTTGAAGAAAGACCTGGAGAAGGTTGAAAAGCAAAGACAGGTCCAGCGAAAGCGGCGCATGGACAATCCCATCCCCATCGTGTCCGTTATCGGCTACACCAACTCGGGAAAATCCACGCTGCTCAAAAACCTCTCAAACGACAAGAAGATAAAGGTCCGTGACGAACTCTTCGCAACGCTCAGCCCGGTTTCAAGAGAGGTGTACCTGAAGCATTCAAAGAAGGCCATCTTCAACGACACCGTTGGGTTTATCAAAAACCTCCCGCACACGATCGTTGAATCTTTTAAAGCCACGCTGGAAGAGATTTTGTACAGCGACCTCATCGTCCATCTCGTCGATGTTTCAGACCCCAACCGGGACGACAAGAAACGGGAGAGCGAAAAAGTTCTAAAAGAGATTAACGCTGATGAGATCCAGCGAATCGTCGTCTTCAACAAAATCGACCTCCTTGATGAAAATCGCCTCGAGACCTTAAAACAGGCACACCCCGAAGCGGTTTTTGTATCAGCCGAATCCAAAGAGGGATTTGAAAAACTTCGGG
>CAZVWW010000128.1:0-6354 GCA_964631265.1 uncultured Thermotogaceae bacterium | reverse complement strand
CCACCTCCCCAGGGGTGGCGCGGGGGACCCGAAAACCCCCACCCCTGGGTGTTTTCCTTATTCTCCGGAACGTTCCGAGCCGGGAAGGTCTGCCATCATCCAAGAACAAAAGCAAGAAGGACAAGAGCCAGGGGACTCTTGTCGGGATAGCGGTTGTAGGCTCGCTTCAGGAAGCGTTGGGACCTACAACCAGAAAAAGAAGAAAGGCTCGCTTCAGGAAGCGTTGGGACCAGCCTCTTAAGAAGGACAGGCTCCTTACTTTCCTTCCATCATGGCCTGGACATCATTTTCAACCGTATCGATGCCCTTGATATCAAACTTGTCCACGAGCACATTCAAGACATTCTCCGAAACAAACGCCGGAAGAACCGGACCGAGCCGGATGCCCTTGACGCCGAGATAGAGCAGCGCGAGCAGGACGGCGACCGCCTTCTGTTCGTACCAGGCGATATCGTAGGAGATCGGCAGATCGTTGATGTCATCCAGACCGAAGCCCTCCTTGAGCTTCAGAGCCGTCACGGCGAGCGAATAGGAGTCGTTGCACTGCCCCGCGTCGAGGACACGCGGGATGCCGCCGATGTCTCCGAGATCGAGCATGTTGTAACGGTACTTTGCACAACCGGCCGTCAGAATGACGGTTTCTTTCGGGAGCTCCTTTGCCACGTCGGTGTAATACTGCCTGGACGGGTAACGCCCGTCGCAACCGGCCATGACGACAAACCGCTTGATGGCCCCCTGCTTGACGGCGTCCACAATCTTATCCGCCAGCGCATCGATCTGGGCATGGGCAAAGCCGATGGGGATCTTCTTCCCGTCTTCGACTTTGACAGAGCCCACCTCTTTGGCCTTTTCAATCACCCGGGAGAAATCCTTGCTGCCGCCTTTGAGACGGTTGGGAATGTGTTGAACGCCGGGCCATCCCACAAGTCCTGTTGTGAATATTTTGTCCTTGTAAGAATCCTTTGGTTCTTGTATACAGTTCGTGGTCATCACGATGACCCCGTTGAATGCTTCAAACTCTTTCTGCTGATTGTACCAGGATGTCCCGTAATTGCCGATCAGATGATCGTATTTCTTCAGTTCCGGATAGGCGTTTGCGGGCAGCATCTCACCATGTGTGTAAACGTTGACACCGGTGTCCTTCGTCTGCTCGAGAATCTCCTCGAGATCAAGCAGATCGTGACCGCTGACGAGGATTCCGGGCCCTTCAACGGTTCCCGTGTAAACCTCTGTGATCTCCGGATTGCCGTAGGCAGTCGTGTTGGCCTCATCAAGTATCTTCATCGCGTTGACCGCCTGTTCCCCGGCCTTCATGACATAGCCGACCAGATCGTCGGCAGAGAGCGAATCGTCGAGTGTCGCCGCCAGGGCATCGTGCAGGAATGTGAATATCTCATCGTTGGTCTTTCTCAGGATATAGGCATGGTCCGTATAGGCTGCCACGCCTTTGAGCCCGTAGGTAAGGAGCTCCCGGAGCGAACGGACATCAACATCCTCCGTGTCCAGAACGCCAATTTCGCGGCCCTTGGCCATCAGTTCGTCGAAATCGCCGGACGTCTTCCAGACAGCCGGTTCGGGATAATGCTCATCCGGCTCCGCCTTGCCGAGCTTCTTGTTGACATGATCGCGCATCCGGTCACGCATCTCGACGGCCTTTCTGATCATCTCTGCTATATCATCGGGTGTGAAGTTCACGTTCGTGATGGTTGTGAAGAGCCCTTCTGCTACGAAGAGATCGACCTTCTCATCCTTCGCACCGAGTTTCCTTCCCTTGTTTGCCCAATAACCGATTCCTTTTAACAGCCAGATCAACAGATCCTGCAGGTTCGCGACATCCGCCTCTTTACCGCAGATTCCTTTAACCGTGCAGCCTTCTCCCCTGGCCGTTTCACTACATTGAAAACAAAACATATTCATGATAACACCTCCGCTTTTTTGTCTGTCAACACTATATTATACCAAAAACGGGGATCTTTCAGTAACATATGTTACAGAGCCCTCTTTCTCTTATGATGAGGGGGTTGATCAAGCGGAACATCCTCACAAAGACCGATCATCTCAACCTTTTTGATAGCCTCGTACGAGAGACCGGTCTGTTCAATAAAGGCCCGAAGGGCCTCTTCACAGGTTTGTTCTCCAAGTGGAACAGAAAAAAGGACGGTTTTCGCTCCCAGCAGGTAGGTCATTCTGAGGTAATACGCCATGTGGTCATCAGTCATAGAATCGAACCTTTCATGATAACATTGTTATATTACGGCCGGCAAGGAGATAATACACGGAAACGGGAGAAAAATCAACCACAGGTTGTAAAGATTTCTTTAACCATGAAACCAAAAGTGGTATAATAGAACAGGAAAGAGCCTGAAAAAGAGCCCGCTCACCTTGAGCAGGCCAACAGGCAGAGATTAACGGGGAAGAGGGAATGGTTTCGTATGGGGAATATCAAGCAATTCAAGACATTCGGGGAACGTTTGAAAGAACTCAGGGAAAAAAGCGGGGAGAATCAGAACAAGATCGCCGGAGTGCTGGGGATCTCGTCCCAGATGGTCTCCAAGCTCGAGCTCGGCAAATCAAAACCGTCCATGGAGTCCTTGAAAAAACTCGCGGCTCACTTTAACGTGTCGGTGGAATATCTCCTCGGACTGACACAGAACACGGGCCGGGAAGAGGAGATGCTTCCACTCCTCGGCGAGATCTCCGCAGGGCTGCCGATCTACGCTCGGGAGAACATCATCGACTATCTCCCGAAGATACCGGGTGCGATTGGTGATTTCTACCTCATCGTGAAGGGCAAGAGCATGGAGCCGGGAATAGCGGACAAGAACGTGGTCCTGGTCAAGGAAACCGGGGCAATCAGCATCGGCATGGTGGGTGTCTTCATCGTCCGTAACAACGAGACGGTGATCAAGCGGTTCTACGAGGACCGGTACGGCGTGATCCTGCGAAGCGACAACCCGGCCTTTTCACCCCTGGTCGTTGAAAGAAAGATATGGAACGTGGAGTGCCGCATCATCGGAAAAGTGACCAAACAGATCTCCGACGTGGTTTAGGCTCCTTGAATCTGTGTTAAACTCGAAGCGGAAGAGCAGCAAAAAAACAGTAGACAAGGGATGAATCGTGAAGGGGAAAAAAGACAAAGAGAAGATTATCAGAACGTGCTCGGTCAGGGACGTTGTTGAATTCCTGTTCAGAAACGGCAGCCTCGACACCAGTTTTGGTGCCGGAGGCGGGATGGAGGACCGTGCCCAGCAGGGAACCAGGGGGCACAAGAAAGTCCAGGAGAACTATGAAAAGGGGTTTGAAAAAGAGGTCTTTCTGAGCGCCACCCACAAAAAAGACAACATCAGCCTGCACATACAGGGCCGGGCGGACGGGGTTTACAAAACAAAGAAAGAACTGCTCATCGACGAGATCAAGACCACGCGGATCCCGCTCCAGCACATCGAAGGGCCCGTGAACGAAAAACACCTGAAACAGGGCATGTGCTACGGGTACATGCTCCTCAAAAAGCATAAGCGAAAAACGGTCACCGTGCGCCTCACTTACTTCAACCTCGACACGGAAAAACAGCATTCCATGGACTATCAATACACCATGGACGAGCTCAAGGCCTTCTTCAAGGACCTGGCGGAGGCGTACATCGAATGGCTGCTGTTGAAAGCTCAGTGGGAGGAAAAGCGGGATGCCTCCATCCGGCAGCTTGAATTCCCCTATGGTACTTTCCGGAAGGGGCAGAGAAAGTTTTCCGTATCGGTCTTCAAAACGATCAAAGACCGTAAGAACCTCTTCGCCCAGGCCCCGACGGGGATCGGCAAGACCCTCGCCACGCTCTTCCCCTCGCTCAAGGCCATCGGCTCCGCGCGGCAAGACCCTGACATACCGGGGGGCCCCATCTTCTACCTCACCTCAAAGACGATCACCCGCCAGGTCGCCGAGGACACCCTCCAACTGATGCGCCAAAAGGGCCTGGCCCTGAAATCGATCACCCTGACCGCCAAAGAGAAGATCTGCACGAACACCATTGTCAAGTGCAACCCCTACAACTGCCCCTTTGCCAAGGGCCATTTCGACCGGATCAACGAGGTTCTCTATCCGCTGGTCAGGGACCATCAGCACATCGACCGGGAGCTGCTTCAGACCCAGGCCCAACTCTACAAAGTCTGCCCGTATGAGCTCGCCCTCGACGCCGCCCTCTTCATGGACTGCATCATCTGCGACTACAACTACCTCTTCGATCCGCGGGCGTATCTGAGACGGTTCTTCGAGGAGAGCGGGGATTACATCTTCCTCATCGACGAGGCGCACAACCTGCCCGAACGGGCCAGAGACATGTATTCAACGGAGCTGACTTTTGATACCGTTAGAAAGGTTATTGCAGAGACGGAGAACAAGGCCGCCAAGATCGAGTTCGCCGCTAAAAAGCTCGAGGACGAGATGAACTTCTACATGCTCAACGACAAAGATGACAAAGAATGGACGACACAAGACGCGCCCGCCGACATCAAAGAACCCCTGGAGGACACCCTCCGGGAGATGGTCAAATACCTGATCGCCCCCGGGCATAACAAGAGCAAGGACATCCTGACAGACCTCTTCTTCGAACTGAACGCCTTCAACACGGCATACGAGCGATACGACCGCCATTACATCACCAAATACAACATCGAAGAGGACGCCATCCGCCTCTTCTGCATCGACCCGGTCGAGCATCTGAGAACGATGCGGGAAACGGGAAAGGCCTCCGTCTTCTTCTCCGCCACCCTCTCCCCGATCGATTACTACATCCGAACCTGCGGCGGCAACGAAGACGACTACAAACTCACCCTGCGATCGCCCTTCCCCCCCGGGAACTTCGGCCTGCTCGTCAACCCCGTCATATCCACCAAATACCACAGCCGGGAACGCTCGATCCACGCCGTTATCAGAAGCATAGAAGCCCTGACAGAACAGAAGGGCAACTACATCTGCTTCTTCCCCTCGTACAAATACATGAACCTGGCCTATGAGCAATTCCAAAAGCGAAACCCCGGGATCAAAACCGCCGTCCAGGAAACCGGCATGCTCGAGATCGAAAGAGAACAGTTCCTGAGAAGATTCCACCACGCCCCGGATGAGACCTTCATCGCCTTCGCCCTCATGGGCGGCATCTTCGGCGAGGGAATCGACCTCGTCGGCGAACGCCTGAGCGGCGCCGTCATCGTCGGCGTGGGGATCCCCCGGATCAACTACGACAGAGACCTCATCAAAGATTTCTACGAAACCGAACTGGGCAAAGGCTGGGAGTACGCCTACATCTACCCCGGCGCCAACAAAGTCATGCAGGCCGTCGGCCGGGTCATCAGAAGCCCCGAAGACAGAGGCATTGTCCTGCTCATCGACTCCAGATTCACACAACCCCCCTACCCGAGGATCTTCCCCCCCGACTGGGAGCACGCGAGAATCGTCAAAAGCCCCCACAAAGTCCGCGAGCTTGCCAAACAGTTCTGGAGCGCAGCGAAGAAAGGACAAGAGCCATAGATATGCTATAATTGTAAATGACTATGTTATAGAAGATCCGCATTTTTCTTTGATAACGGAGGATGAATAGCAATGGAGGTAAAGAAAAAAATCATTGATGAACTCGAGGTCTTTCAGGAAAAAGAACTATCTGAGATCTTGGATTTTATAGAATTTATGAAAGCAAAACATTTGAAGGAAATTCCGGATATCACAATGGCCAGCGAAGAAATTCTGAAAGAAGAATGGCTATCTCCCGAAGAGGAAAAAGCATGGGAAGATTTGTAAAAGGGGATGTAGTTGTCGTTCCATTCCCTTTTTCTGACTTGAGTTTATCGAAAAAAAGACCTGCTTTTGTATTAGCAGATCTCAAAGGGGACGATTACATCTTGTGCCAAATAACCAGTAAGCATAAAAGTGATCAATACTCAGTAACGCTTGAAAAAAGTGATTTTAAAACCGGGCAATTGAACATCACAAGCAATATTCGGGTCAACCGAATTTTCACTGCCGATGAAAAGATCATAGAATATAAAATTGGTTCCGTTTGTAACAAGAAAAACCTCGCGGTTAAAAAGAAACTCTTTCACTTGTTTAATTAACGGCACCCCTCTACACGAACCGCCGTGTACGGGTCCGTACGCTCGGTGGTGTGAGAGGACGGATTACCCATTAAGGGTAATCCTCCTACTCGATCAGAAAACACCCGCAACTCGGTGTTTACCTCATTCTCCGGAACGTTCCGAGCCGCAAAAGGTCCCTACTTCTTCTCCTTCTTCAAAAGCGGCAGATAAAGGAAGAACGAGATTATCACAATAACAGCCCCCACATAAAAAAGGGCCTCATAATCAAGCAACC
>CAZVWW010000127.1:0-6359 GCA_964631265.1 uncultured Thermotogaceae bacterium | reverse complement strand
AGCATGATGTCAGGAATATTGGAATGATTGCAAATATGGCAATAATTCTAAGCATCTCTTCTCCTTTCCTGTTTTGATTGATTCAAATCTACATCTTACGTAACCTTCACGAGAAGCCCCTCGATCATTTTGCTTTGAGTCCGATAGTGTGAGCTCACCCGGTATTGTAGATGAAACCGGTCAATAATAGGGCATGAACCAGGGACTCATGACTGGTTCAATGCTGTATACCAGGGCACATACAACCAGAGATTGAGTAGAACCGGTTACTGTTGCTTTCTCCACTTCACGAGCAATAATACTAAGGGTACTTTCACATCCTGGTTTATTGACGCAGGGACCATTGCTTTCATTTTATCTTTAAGGTTGTATGTCATGGGAGCGGGGTGGTTGAAATGTTTGATACAAAAACACAAGAAGGAGCTTTAACGTAATATTGTGTTTTTCCTGTATAATAATACCAGGAAAGGGGTGTTTTTATGAAAAGAGTATTCACCTTATTGCTTTTAATGATTATAGCATTGACAGGATTTTCAGTAGAATCTGAGCAAAAATCCATGACTTTAGAGGATTTGTATTACAACAACGGGTTGATGCTGTCGGGCATTAACAATTCTGTTGACCTTTTCTTTCCGATTCCGTTTTCATCTGCTTTAAGCGATGCTGTTTTGGAACTTGATTATGCCTTTACGCAGATCGCCGGACCCGAATCAAAGTATTCCGTCTATGTTGACGATGAACCGCTTCTTTCGGAGCGGTTTGTGAACAGAGAGGGGACAATTGAGGTCTCAATCCCGGATAATCGGGTTCAAGCCGGTGAGATGCTGAAAGTATCACTCCATGTTGCTTTGGATTATCTTGAGTGTGACTCGGAGAACACCCAGAGAGAGGCCCTCTGGTTCAGGCTTTTTAAAGAATCGGCTCTGTCTTTTCAACATGTTCCTGAACCGGCCGTTACGATCCCCGGATTCTTTTCGGTTTTCAACCCGGACCGGGAGTTTGTGTTCCGTTATGATGATTGGGGAAAGCGGGAATGGGAGGCTTTTATGGGTCTTTCTCAGTATCTTGGGTTTCTTTCAAAAGGGCTGAAAAGGAAGGTTTCCGTACAAAAAACGGAGTTGATTGACAACCCGGCTACTCCTCTGATAGCCTTCTCAAAAGGGGATTCCATCAATCTCAAAGGCAACCGGTTGACCTTCTCAAGTACGAAGGCAACGCTGAAGAGTTTTGACTACCTGAACCTTTTGTCAAGTGCCTCACTGACCGTACTTGAAGCAAAAAACCCGCCCCATGGCGGTGGGATGTTAAGTTTGGAGAAACTCGGCGTTTCGATGGACAGGAGTGAATATGTTGACAGGGGGAGCCGCCGTGTCGACTTCACACCCGGTGTTTTCGGTGGAATTCCCGTTGATGCAGAGCTGATCGTTAAGAGCGGTGTCTTTCAGCTTCAGGAGGATCAACAGGTCTCTCTCTCGATCTTTTTAAATGACAGGCTGATTAAGGATCAAGTATTCAATTACGGTGATATACAATCGTTAAAAGTCAAACTGCCCGAAGCGTATTTCGAAGCGTTTAACGCTCTGTATTTTGAATGGAAACTCTTCAACAGTAACTGCAATTCATTTGGTGTGAGCTTCTTTCCGGACTCCGCGATTCACTATAAGAGTGTCAGAGGCCTGACCGGGGCCAGGTTAAATGAATTTCCGGCCTTTTTGTACGCTGACACACTCTTCGTTGTTTCTGAAAAGGGATATGACGAGGCCCGGGCAGCCGGCATAACGGCCTTTCGAAAAGGCAGAAGTGCTGCTTCACCCGGTGGAATGAGTATCGTCACACTGGAAGCATTTTCAAACAATGAATCCGCTTACGCCGATTATGAGAGTTTTGTCTTTATGCTCTCACCGGAGGATACTGCCGGAATTGATCCCTTTCTCGATCTCTCTGCAGCATTCAAGATACTCGACACAAGAACAGATGAGGTCCTTTACTCAGCTAAAACAGAGGATGAGGTGGCCCTTGCCCACGTGTTTGAGTATGACGATAGGCCTGCCCTCCTGATCTCCTCTTATAAGAAAAAGAAGAACAGCACGATGGATTTTCAAGATATGGTCTCCCGGTTTGAGAACCTGCCCACTAATTTTGCCGTATTCGGCACCGGGCAACCGGTCGGATTTAATCTCGGGGAGATCTATGTTGTTGAAAATGCCAACGCAGAAGAGCCTGAAGAAGGGCGGACTTTCTGGGAGCGAAACAGCATCTGGATCATAACACTTGTCGTCTTTGTGCTTCTACTGATCATCATCAGCTCATACAGAAAGACTTCCGCGGGAAGATAGAATGCCCGGAGATAAGAGACCGCGCCTCGGTGAGGTATTCCTCCAGGAGGGAATGGTGACGGCCCGGCAGCTGGAAGAAGCCCTCACCCTACAAAAAAAGCAGGGAGGGCGAATCGGGTGGATTCTTTCAACGCTCGGTTACGTAAGACGTATCGATCTCTTCCGGGGGTTGAGCATACATTACGGACTGAGATTTGCGACACCTGAAATAGATGAGTTAAAGCAAGATATCGATACAACCCTCCTCGAAGGACTTTCGAAAGAGGATTTGTTGGAGTATCAGGCTTTCCCATATCAAAAAAAGGGTAATCGGCTCATTTTGCTCAATGCCTATCCCGGGAGCCGGAAGGTTCGGGATTTTTATAAAGGATTGTACGAGGTTGACGAGATTGAGGAATGGGTGATAACAGATCTTGACCTGATTGACCTGTCCAAGGAATTCTTCTCAAAGAAGCTGATGGATGATTCCGTCTTCGGGCTCTTCTACAGAACGCCGGAGGAATCTGCCTACCGGGTATTCTCGAGGAATCAGTTTATCGCCAATATCTTTATGGTCTTTATCATAGCCGGATTATCCTACTTCTATCCCCTTGAATTTGTGGCCCTTCTAATCCTGACAGCCCAGTTTATCTATCTACTGATGATCGGATTTAAATTTCTGCTGACCGTAACGGGTTCGATTGACGAAGTGGTCTATCGTGAGGATAAAACGGCGATGCAAAATCTGGCAGATGATGAGCTGCCGGTGTATACAATCCTGGTTCCGGTCTTTAAAGAACCTGAGGTCATGAAAACACTTGTGGATGCGATCAAGGCCTTCGACTATCCACAGAACAAGCTGGATGTCATCCTGTTGCTCGAGGAAAAGGACCAGGTAACATATGAGGCGGCAAAGAAGGCCCGGCCGCCCTCAAACTGGCGATTTTTGATTGTCCCGCCCGCCCAGCCGCAGACGAAGCCAAAGGCCTGTAATTACGGTCTCTTCTTTGCAAGGGGAGAGCTCCTGGTCATCTATGATGCGGAGGATATTCCCGAGCCCGATCAGTTGAAGAAGTCCTATCTGGCCTTTAAAAATAACGATCCGTCCTATATCTGTTTTCAGGCAGCTTTGAATTATTTCAACATGGATCAGAACCTGCTCACCAAACTCTTTACTCTTGAATACTCCTACTGGTTCGATTATATGCTGCCCGGTCTCTTCAATATGAATCTCCCGATACCCCTTGGCGGGACAAGCAATCATTTCAAGGTGGATAAACTGAGGGAGATTGGTGGCTGGGACCCGTTCAACACAACCGAGGATGCGGATCTGGGAATAAGGGCATCAGCGGAGTCCTACAGAGTCGGTATTATACGTTCCACAACCTATGAGGAGGCCAATTCCAGAGTTTGGAACTGGATCAGACAGCGTTCCAGATGGGTGAAAGGCTATATGCAGACAACACTGGTTTATAACCGGCATCCCTTGAAGATGTTAAAGATCCTCGGTTTTAAAAAGTGGTTTTCTTTTCAGTTTTTTATTGGTGGAACGCCACTCATATTCTTGATTAATCCCATTCTGTGGGGGTTGTTCATCCTGTGGCTCGTCTTTGATCCGGTCTTTATGACTGAATTATTCTCCGATTTCACGCTGGGTATCTCGCTCTTCAATTTTTTGTTCGGCAATTTTCTCGGTATCTATATGAATCTGCTGGGTGCCTTCAGGAGAGGTAATTATTCGCTGATCGCCGTCAGCCTTTTGAATCCGTTCTACTGGCTGCTTCATTCATTTGCCGCCTATAAAGCACTCTGGCAGCTCCTTTATAAACCGCATTTCTGGGAAAAAACGGAGCACGGCCTCTCAAAGAGTGGTAACAAATCATGAAAAAAATCACAAAACTCCCGAGTATCAAAGAACATAAGGTCTTTTTCCTTGTTATTTTTCTTATCATTCTGGCCTTTTACTTGTTTGTCAATTTTTATTTTCATGAACAAAGTTTCTATTCTGAAAAAAAACTGCAGCTTGGTGCACAGGTAATCACTGCCGGGATGGATAACATTCCCCTGCTTGAAAGCACAAACTGGACACAGGCGCCACTCTCATTCTTGAATTATCTGATCAGTCCAAGACATCCCGCCATTCCCTCGATTTTTCTCGGGGCGTTCATGATCGCCTATGCCATTCTCTTTGTGGTGAAAAACTTTTACACGAAACTGATCATGGTTGTTTTATCCCTGGTTCTAGTCTTCTCGCCTTCTGTCATCTTTACAATCACCCAAAGCCCTGAGTTCACCATCCTGATCTTTCTCTTCAGTTTTTCGATTTATTTCCTGCTTGAGTTCACCGTTGATGAGCAGGTGTATTATCTCTTTATTGCTGCTATGCTGCTGGGCCTGGTTTTTTACGCAAAATTCGAGTTTATCTGGGTCAGCCTCTTTATTGCCCTGTTATTCTTTGTTTTGTATGCCAGAAGAGGTCGTTTCCTGAATTATCTCATTGCCATCCTTTTTCCCCTGATCTTTTTCCTTGTGAGCTATCTCTTTCTAATTTGGATTTTTGGAGGCAATATGGAAGGCTTCATCAAAAAGGTGTTTGTGTTCGATTTCGGGCAGAACGTTAATTGTGCGCTTGACTGTTTTTTTAAGAGTTTTTCCGCGAGATGGCCTTATTTCCTGTTATATCTGTACGTTCTTATAAAAGTAGCGCATTTCAGACCGTTCTTCCACTCCCCGCTCTTCCTGACATTTGTCTCACCCTTCTTAGTCTCACTGACACTGTCATTCTTTGGAATCGCTTTTTTAACGTCTTATTTCGCGGTTTTCTGTCTTCTAATCATTATCGTCCTCTTTCCTTATCTCGGGCCACTCTTTAACGAGCTCCGGCAGCGTTTTGTACTCACCGGTTTTTTTGTCTTTATTATCGTCTTTGAGTTCATGACATTCGGGATAGCCCGAGGAACAGAGGAGAGGCATTTTATGCAGGCGCTCAATCCGGTCCATCATAACGTGAGTGTTGAGGAATACAAAGAGGCCGCTTCAGTGATAGAGGAATGCGATGCGATCTTTGCCGTTGGGCAAAACGCTTACGGCATCATCTTCTTTTATGACGGGCAGGGGCGTTTTATAACACCTGATTCACCCGTTTATACAGCTGTCAGAACTAATCCGGTGTATTTTTTAGATGCTGTTGTTGTGAAAAAGGACAGTGGGGAGAACGCATTGAAAGCATTGTCATCAGACAGTGAACCTCCGGAAGGATTTGAACCGGTTTTTGAGAGTGAGAGGTTTGTTGTTTTCAGAAAAGCGGAAGTGGTAGAATAACAGTGAGGTGAGATAAATGAAAAGGATCTTTTTGATCAGACATGCAAGTGCTGAACCCAGGGAAAACAGAGATGAGGATTTTTCCAGGGCCCTGGTGGAAAAGGGGAAAGAAGAGGCCTTCCGGGTGGGGTGTCTGATGAACAACCTCGGCATCAAACCGGAACTGGCCGTTGTTTCAAGTGCCAAGCGGGTAAAACAGACGCTGGCGTTCATCTTTAAAGGCTATGGAGGAACGATCAAAACGGCTGAATACAAGAGACTTTTTTACGGCAGCGACAGAGATTATCTCGACATCATCAGAGAACAGAACGATACGGTTGATGCCATCCTGCTGGTCGGCCACAACCCTTCCATGAGAGACCTCGTCAATTTCCTGATGAACGGGTCTGTTGTGAACCTGACCTTTCCAAAAGCCTCGCTTTATGCCTTTGAGCTGAATTGCGAAACCTGGGAAGGCTTGACCGGCGATGTTGCCGCTCTGAAACTCTTTCTAAGACGTCAGGATATCAAAACACTCAACTCTGAATACTTGCAGCCGAATGAATATAACTTATAGGGTTTGGTGGTAGGTCTGATAAATCGGAGAAAATCAGGGGGAGAGAAAACCAGAGGGACAGGTCCCGTGATTATGAATTCGTAATCACGGGACCTGTCCCTCTGGTTTTGTATAACGCAGCCCCAACCCCGAACGGTGCTGTGCCCGGGAGGCATGGCACCGTCTTT
>CAZVWW010000126.1:0-6422 GCA_964631265.1 uncultured Thermotogaceae bacterium | reverse complement strand
ATATAGATGATTATTGCGTTTAGTATCCTCTTTAATGCATATTTCCAATACATTATTGGTACCCCCTAAAAAAGTCAATAGTGCCCACAGAGTAATATGGACACTATTGATAATGTGGATGCAGTGCTATTTATTACCAGAATACAACTGTTTTAGCCTTTTCTACGGGAACTGCTCCATCGAGTTCTGCCTTGACGATGATTTCTTTTGTTCCTTCCAGTTCTGTCGTCTTTGAACCCGGAACTCTTATCTTGAAGCTGCCTTCATCGGTTACCTGGGCATCGATTCCTTTGAGCTCACCGATATAGACGGTGACAACGCCACTGTCCGCTTGTTTGGGGGTAACATTCGGATAAACAACTTTCGATAGATCGACTTCTATTTCAAAATCTTTCCCGGCCGGTACAATTGTGGGAAGACTGATATTATTAATGACAATCCTGGGAACTGCAAACTTATCCAGCCAGTGCTGGGCACTCCATGGCCAATCCCTGTTTGCGGTCAGCTCCATAAAGTTTGTTTCTGAATCATATTCATTGAGAACAAAAGGACCATTACCGATGTAGGCGTGACCGTGTTCTTCAATGAAATCAATAGAGGCCTTGTACCTTTTCTTTGCTTCTTCAGCGGTTATTCTGCCTTTTAAACTGGCAGGAACATGACCTTCTTCATACATCTCTTTAAGTTTTGCCTTGATATCCGCAACATGATCGGGAACAATGACATCTATCTCATATTCAGAATCGGAACTGATACTGTATTGAATCCCGGATTGACTCCCCCCGGTTACCAACAGAGCGATGGCTTCAAAGATATCCCACGACTGCATGACAACGGGACCGTTTACAGCTGAAGCGGTGAAATCAGGGATTCCTCTTGAAGCAACTCTCGCTTCACTTGGCGGGAAGTTGTAGTCGAAGTAGGCTGTAATGGTGCCATCATCATGGACGATCCAACCCTTGAGTTCATCGATATTACCTTCTATTTTTGCTGAATACGCGGATTCATACTGCTTATCATCATCGTTGTCTTTTGTTGCCCATTCCGCTCTGAAAGCCGTGTTGTAGAACAGATCGTTGATTGACATCCTGATACCGTTATGCCAGTTGTTGAAGTGGAAGGAATAGGTCGCTTTGCTTTGTGCAGTTACTCCCTGACCAACTTCTTCCCATTTTTCTGTTTTGGGGTTGTATTTGATGGCATCTGCAGGAACCGGAACCTCGCCGACGATTTCTTTTCCGTCTTTTCTGACTTTCGTGACAATGTTTTCCCAATCAGCCATATACTCCGTCTGTTTCCCTGAAACCGGGCTTTCGAAACTGCCGGCGGAAATGAGTGCTTTGGATATCAACGTGGAGTATGTATCGCTGAAACCATCGTTACCGATCGGATTCCAGGCAGACATGAAGAGCGACCCCATTGCTGAGAATTGCGTGACCGTTAATTCCTTATCGTCTGTTTTTGCCGTTATGAACATCCACTCGTTGATCCCGTCACCGAGACCGTATGCAAAACGCTCTTCCAGTCTCTTCTTGTTAGCCGCAAAGTATTGTTCCTGGGCACACAGATACAAACGCATGGCATCTTTCAATCCCAGTCTCTGCGCTTTAAGCGCATATTCCCAGTATTCATCTGTCGTCGTATATCGGCCATAATAGGCGTTTTTCGTATATTTGCCCAATGCCTCGTTCTTGTAATTCCAGTTATCGGGGTTTGCGCCACCGGGCATAAAGCCGTACCACGGGGCGTACATCTGGGCAACGATATGTTCCCAATACCGTCTGGTTGCACCGGCTGTCCAACCCTCGGTGTAAATATTCCATTCATAGTCAGCGGGATTACCGTAATAAACCGTGTTAATGGATTTTGATCGGTCCCACAACTTTTTGTTGACCATGAAACCGGCTTTTTCAAGCTGATCAGTGACATAATTACCGACTCTCAAGCGTCCGGCAGGATCATCCACTCGAATGACAAATGTGATCTCAACCGGTTCACCGTCGAATTCCCAGTATTTTTCACCCTTCACAAGTCTGCCATCATTTTCAGGCAAGGTTGCGGCTTCTTCCATGGCCCTGTTAATATCATCAATCGCGGCTTCTTCGTTTCCTTCGGCGGAAAATTCGAACTCTTCCGCTATCCGGTTGTATTTCATCGTACCGGGCTGACCGGGAACGGCCATTGTGTACATTGGAAAACCGGCACCGCCGAGAATCTCATCCACAATATATTTTCGGTTAATCAGGAAGTTGAGTGCAAATCTGATTTCTCTGATGGCAAATGGATTGAAGAGTGTTTCTCCGTCTTTTTCAATCTGGTAGGGTGCCTTTCCCGGAAAATTATTCAGATTGAGTGACCAGGAACCCGATGGGACGGAATAGAGCTCCAGCTTCTCCCGATCTTTTTTAGACATTCCCAATAACTGCGGGCCTTCAACCCCATATGCAAAGACATCTGTTATGCCTTCCGCCGCGTCTTTCAGACCTATCTCCTGCTTCATACGCGTGTTAATGTAAACCCTGTCTACAAATGGTCCGTTTTGTGCCAATAGAATCGAGATACCTGTCAGAATCAGTACTAACAACAAAATCGATTTTTTCATACAAAATCCTCCTCATTTTATTTAGCCCTAAGGGCTTCACTAAGAAAATAAGGTATGCAGTTTTAAACATGTCAAGTCCGCATTTTTACCTAAATCAGTAACGATCAAGTAAAAAGAAGGAGTGTTCTACGTATTTTATTAATTCTAATGAAAACTATAAATAACGTATTGTTGAAGAAAAATAGAAGAGGGCCAGTACTTGTGACAAGTGAACTCTCCACAAGTATTGGCTCCGCTGTGAATCGGGTTATAAAATCAGGGAACCACAAATCTCGCGCGGCTGCCCTCTTGTGTTGATTCGATCTCCAGATAGGCGTCAATTCTCTCTTTGAGTTCTTGAACATGGGAGATCACGCCTATCAGGCGTCCGGAAGATTGGAGTTCCATCAGGGTCTTGATGGCGCTGTCAAGTGATTCGGTGTCCAATGTGCCAAATCCCTCATCAATGAACAATGTATCAAGCTTAATCCCGCCTGAGTATGCTTGAACAACGTCAGACAATCCCAGGGCAAGAGACAGGGAGGCCTTAAAGCCCTCTCCGCCCGAGAGCGTCTTGACATGGCGGGTTTCTCCTGTGTATTGATCGAAGACTTCAAGATCGAGTCCGCTCTGGGACTTTTTGTTATCACTTTCATGTTTTCTGCTGAGATAGAAGCGGCCATCCGACATCTTTTCAAACCGCTGATTCGCTGCAATAATGATCTCATCAAGAAATGCCGTCTGGACATATCTTTCAAAATTGATCATTAACGTGTTCCGGCCGCTTGAGATATCTTTCAGATAGCCGTATGTCTTATAATCATCATAAATGCTGTCACGTTCTTCCCTTAATTCACCGAGTCTCTTCAGTCTCTCTTTATTATTGGTTAAGGCATCATGTTTCAGTGTTATCTCTTTGTTGATCGTTTCGACAAGAGCTTCCGTCTCCTGACGCTTTTTAATCAATGGCTCCAGTTTTATCGCTTCTTTGTCAGCGAGTTCACGCTCGATCTCGTTGACATCATATTCCAGCTGACGGTATCTTTCATAAAAGGTTTTGATCTTTTCTTGCCGTTTTTCCAGTTCTTCTGATGAGATATAAAAATGCCGGTATGCTTTGATGGTCTCAAATCCGTTTTCTGCCAATTTCTCTTCTAATTCTTTCTTTTTATCTTTCCTCTGTTTTTCTTTTTGTTCAAGTGTCTTTTCAGTATTTTCTATCGTGTTGTTTATCCTGATCAGTTCTCTCTTTTTTTTGTCTCTTGTTTCCTCCGCTTCTTTGAAGCGTTTTTGAAGTTCCTGTATGGTCTCTTTCTTCTTTGCTTTCGTTTTGTTGATCGCTTCCGGTGTTTCAAACTTACCACTCAGTCTCGTTTTAAGCTCTTCCAGGAGTGATGTCAGTCTTCCGTTTTCGATCTTGAGTTGATTAATCTCCTCATTCAGAGCCTCATCTTTCTTTTCAGCTTCCGTTTTTGCCTCATCGAGTTCTTTGATCTTTTTTTCCTTCTTTTCCTGCGTTTTTTTCTTTTCTTCTTCGCGTTTGATTTCATCGTTAATCGTTTCAAGTTCCTGTCCGGTCTTTTTGATCCAGTCCGAGATGGTGTTTTTCAGTTCGTTGATTTTCTCGATATCATGCTCTTTCAGGCGGTTCTTATGCAGTTCTCCGTTAATCTTTTTCAGTCTGTTATCCAGGTCCTTTTTTCGTGATTTGCCTGATGACTTGACACCGGTCATCTTCTCAGAAAAGTCGGCCCGTTTTTCCCGATGGGTTTCCAGCTCTTTTTCAATCTTCTCTTGCTTCTCTTCAAGGTCTTTAACGTCTTTCATTTCTTTATTGTCCTGTTTGATGACCGGGTTGGGATGATCTTTCGAGCCGCAAACCGGACAGGGCTTCCCTTTCCCCAGTTCTTTTGAGAGGATATAGGCCTGATTTTTCTTCAGTTGCTCATGGATAGCGTCTCTTTCTTTTGTCATCGCTTCAATTTTACGTTGTTCTTTATCCCGTTCTGCTGACAGGGCTTTCCATTCTTTCTGAAGCGCTTTGTAATCCTCATCAACTGAGATATAATCCTCGATGTCGGATATAATGGTGCTTGCTTCCGTCAATCGCGCTTTCGCTTTTTCTCTTTTTTCATACAACGCTTTCTGTGCTTCCAACAGTTCCGATAGCTTTTCTTTTCCCTTTTCGAACTGTTCCAGTTTTGTTTTAATATTCTTCAGTTCTGACCGGCTCGTTATGAGAACTTGCTCTTTTTCCTTGAGTTTTTTTTCAGTCAACTTGAGTGCCTGTTCTTTTTTTTCTTTTTCCCGCAGGTGCCCGATTTCCTGTTCAAGGCTGTTGAGTTCGAGTTTTATCGTTTCAACCCGCTGATACGCTTTTTCGGCGGCTTGATACTCTTTCAATGATTCTTCCAGTGCCCCTTCATATTTCTGCTTCTTTTTTTGATACGTCTCAATATCTTCCCGGTATTGTTTGCATTCTCTTGACAGTGAGTCATACCAGTTTTCGACAGCACTGACTTTTTGAGCCTTTTCCGAACGTTCCAGAAAGTCCTTTTCCCCGTCCATTTTCTTTTTATCTTTGCTTAATGAGTTGAAGGTCTCTTTTTTCTTTCTGAGTACTTCAAAACGCTCATTCACCTGTCTGGCCCGGTAAATCTTGTCAACTACATCGGATAATGCCTTTTCATGTACCTTTTTTGCGTTTTCCCTTTTTTCAAGCTCTTCCTCTGTCATACGGTTATGTCTCTTGAGCTCGTCGAAGACTTCTTCCAGCCGGATTTGTTGTAAACGCAGCTTATCCTCGTCTGATATCATTTTTATCTCGTTGATTTCATGGGCTATCGCCGTTTCTATTGTCTCTTTCTCTTTTTCAAGTTCCTTGACCTTTTCTTTAAGGTGATTCTCAAAGCGTTTATATTTCCCGGTGTTGAAGAGTCTTTGGAGGATCTCCTGCCTCTCAGTACTCTTGGCGGTCAACAGATCTCGAAAGGCTCCCTGGGGCAGCATCAATATTTGTTTGAACTGATTGGCGGCAAGACCTATCTCCTCAGCTACCTTTTCATTGACTTCAGAGATCTTTGAGGCTATTACCCGCTCCTGAGAACCTTCGGCACTCAATTCCCAGAATTCAGCTTTTGAGGGCTGTTTGGTTACCCCTTCACCACGCTTCTTTTTCCGCTCCTGTTGAGGAATCCTGCGGACTCTGTAATTTCTATTGTTCAACCAGAAATCGAAGACTACTTCCGTAACAACTTCCTCGTTGGAAAAATCACTGATCAGACTCTTTTCATCCCGCTCGTCACCGCTTGCCTCCCCGTATAAGGCATAGGCGATCGCATCAAATATCGTTGTCTTACCCGCACCGGTCGGTCCGGTGATCAAAAAGAGATTATGATGCTTTAACCGCGTGAAATCGAGTTCGGTTTTCTCCTTGTAAGGTCCGAATGCCTTTAACATCAATCTTGTCGGTCTCATCTTAATCATCATCCTTTTGAATTTCGAGAAAGATCTTTTCCACAGCTTTTCTTAAATCCTCATCAAACGGGCGGTCTTCGGGGTTGATCTGTTTGAAAAAAGATTCAAACAGATCGATATCCTTCATCTTTTCCTTTTCCTGAATGCTGAGGGATTGTCTGTTCTCATTGATCCCGCTTCTGTTTCTTTCTATCTTCATAATATTCGGATATATTTCCCTCAACCTCTCCAGGGGATTCATCATCGCTCTGTCATCGGTCAGTCTCGCCAGGATATAATCCTTTTTTTTATTTACTTCCGCAGAGTCCAACAAGATCTACACGGCTCTGAACACTCTTTCCCTACACGACGCTCTTCCGATCTC
>CAZVWW010000125.1:0-6460 GCA_964631265.1 uncultured Thermotogaceae bacterium | reverse complement strand
AGATTTTTTTACTCTTATTTATTTCTTACTAAAAAACTGCAATTATAAAACCTTTTCGTTCTTAATTGGAAATATTCCCAACTGATTGTGCAAAATCGTATAAAGGCAGATTTGTGAAATCCTATAGCTTCAGTTATTATAGTAAACGATACAGTAAACGATAACTATATCGTTTACTAAAGATCATAAAACTTTTAGGAGGTCCTATTTATGAAGAGAAGTGTAATTGTTGTTCTGTTGGTTGTCGTTTTGTCGTTGTTTGCCTTTTCAAAACCCTTGACATTATGGCATACGCAGATGGTTGTTGAATGGGCGGGAAGAGCCGATGTCGTCGAATTGTTTGAAAGCTCGACGGATCAGGATGTGGAAGAGGACTATGGACCGGCACTTTATCGGGAGGCTTTGCAGAAATTCATCATACAGTCAAAGACCGGAAACCCTGATGTGATAGAGCTGGTACTGGAGCAGATGTTCACGCTGGCCAAGGGGAATCTGCTGCTTCCTCTGGATGAGTATTGGGATGATTACGAGGATAAGGATCAGTATTATCAGAATGCCGTTGATGCCCTCACCTTTAACGGTAAACTGTACGGGGTTCCCTATAACACCAATGTCAGACTGTTACTTTACCGGAAATCTGTATTTGAAGAAAACGATCTCGAGGTACCCGGAAACTGGGAAGAACTGATTAACACGGCCGCTTATATCACCAAGAACATAGACGGAATGCAGGGCTTCATGTTCACCACAAAGACCAGGGAAGTCAGGGCCTTTCAGGAGTTCCTGTCGTTCTATTTCCAGTTGAACAAGCATATGTTCGAAGTCGCAGACGACGGTGTTAAAGTTGTGGCAAAAAAAGAACAGTTGGAACAGGTCCTGGATCTTTATTACCGGATGTTCTTCGATGGCGGAATCAGCCTGAATGAAAGAGGGGCGGACTGGAAGGCCCTTGATTACGGTTACACATCTGGTAACTATGCAATGGTAACGGTGGGACCCTGGATCTGGGGACACCGGTATGAAGAGGAATCAAGAGGCGATGTGCTGGATGACACGGGAATCGTGGCCATCCCTGTTGCGGAAAACGGGACACAGGGAACCTATATGGAAGTCAAACCGATCAGTGTGAATCGTTTCACTGATGATAAGGACAAGGCGTTTGAAATCGTTAAAGACGTGACATCAAAGGAATTCCAGTTTTTAATGGATTCTCAGGCCGGAGTTCTTTCCCCGAGAAAAGATGTCATGAATATGCCTGAGATGAGGGATAACTGGTGGCTCTCAGGCTTTGCAGAATACATGGACACAGGTGTCGCCCTTGACCCTGTCAGCTGGGAACAGCCTCAAAACTTGATTATTGAAGCCATACAGAAGGTCATTTACAAACAGGACACTCCGGAAGAAGCCGCTGAATGGCTCCTGAATAACTTAAAGCGGGTTGCAAAATCCCTTTAAGTTAACATATCAAAGCCCCCTTAACCGGGGGCATTTTTCCTTTAAAAGGAGGCATTCAAATGACGCGAGAAAAGAAACGGGCCTTTATGGGTTATCTGGTGGTATTGCCTGCCCTGTTACTCTTTGCCCTGCTGATGTTCTATCCGTCGGTTCAGGCTTTTTTTGACAGTTTTACCAATTACAGTCTGTACAATCAGGTGCCCGGTTTTATCGGAACTGATAATTATGAGGTGTTGTTGACCGATCCCGATTTCTGGGAGCTCTTCGGAAGAACTTTGGTGTTGGTCGGTTTGGCCGTTGGGTTGCAATATGTCCTCGGGGTAACGCTTGCCCTTCTGCTTAACGAAAATTTGAAAGGGATGAGATGGGTGCGGTACATCATCATGATTCCCTGGGTAATCCCGGTGGTTTCGACAGTGGTCATGTACGATTGGATGGTTCTTCCAGATTACGGTCTGATCAACATGTTGTTGAAAAACATCGGGCTGGGCCATCTGACCCGCTACTGGTTTGGAGATCCGGCATTTGCTTTTCCGCTCATTGTTACCATGCATGTTTGGCGGAATATGCCGTTTTATGCGATAACGCTTTTTGCCGGACTTAAATCAATACCCAAAGGTTTTTACGAGGCGGCGGAAATTGACGGGGCAAATGCCTGGCAGCGATTTTTCCATATCACCCTCCCTCAACTGAAATATCCATCCATGATTGTTATTGTCCTGCATGTGTTGTGGACGTTTAACAACTTTGATTTTATCTATCTTTCAACAGGCGGTGGACCGGTTGGTTCAACTGAGGTGTTGGCAACAAAAGTGTATGAAACGGCCTGGAGCTATTTTGAGTATGGAAAGGCTTCTGCGCTCGGGATTCTTATGATGGCACTGATGCTGGTCTTCTCACTCGCCTATGTCAAACTCGTCAGGAGTGATCAGGCATGAAGAAAAAGAACAATCTTGTTCTCAAATACTTCCTGTTAATTCTTTTTGCTGTTTTTATTCTGCTTCCTTTTATCTGGATTCTTTATTCCTCGTTCAGAGCGGAGGTTGATCTCTTCGCCGGAACGTTCTTTAAAAACGAAAAGCCGCTTAGTTTTGAAAACTATCGGGATGTTTTTTCATCCGGTCAAACAGCTGCTTTCGGGACTTATTTTAAGAATTCTTTGATCATTGCGTCGATCTCAACGGCGATCGTGGTCTTTGCCGCCCTTTTTGGTGCTTATGCCCTGTCCCGGTTCAGGATGAAATACAAAGATGGTATCATCATCACCATGCTTTTATCCAATATGTTTCCACAGGTGTTGATTGTCATCCCGTTGTTTGGTATATTATTCAGTATGAATCTGATTGACTCATATTTGGGGATCATCGTCACGCATATCGTTCTGGGATTGCCCTTTGGGATCTGGCTCATCAAGGGCTATTTTGATTCCATCCCTTATGAAATCGATGAAGCGGCCATGATCGATGGTTTAAGGCCGTTCGGCGTTTTGTGGCGTATTATTATCCCCATAACCGCACCTGGAATGGTGGTGGCCGCCTTTTATGCCTTTATGGTCTCCTGGGGCGATTTCCTGTTCGCGTCGGTTATTTCCCAGTCATTGGATACACAAACCCTGCCGATCGGTCTGAATAAATTCTTTGGCTCAACTCAGATCAGATGGGGTGCTATCAATGCAGCCACCGTTATCACAATCATTCCCACGATCGTATTGTATGCCTTTTTACAGAGATGGGTGGTCGAGGGCTTAACAGCCGGTTCTGTAAAGGGATAGAAAATTCATATTGGAAGGGAGTTGCTTCAATGCCAATCACTTATAACGCAACAAAACGGCTGTGGATTCTTGAGACTCAGAATACCGGTTATGCATTCGGTATCAGCGGTGATGGTCACATCAAACACACTTACTGGGGGGCCAGGATCACAAGAACGAAGGATTATCCGGATTTATCCGAACATCAAAAAAACCCCTGGTGGGACTGGAACGATGAATTTCCGGTCAGAGGTGAAGGACATCATACAGAGGAATGCCTAAAGGTTCGGTATAATGATCAGGTAAGAGATGTTGTATTAGCCTGTCAAAACCACAAAATTTCCGGTGATTCTCTCGTTGTAACCCTTGTCGATGAAGCGTACAAACTGGAAGTCGATTTACATTACCGGGTTTATCCGGAAAATGACATCATGGAAAAACGGGTTGTGATCCGTAATCTGTCCAGCAACGAAATCAAAATTGACAGTTCTTTCAGTGGTTCGTTCTATCTGCCCGAAAACAACGATTATCGATTAACATCCCTGACGGGAATGTGGGGACACGAAACCAGAATACAGCGGGAAACAGTCCATGAGGGCAAACGCGTTTTTGAGAGCCGGGTCGGCAGAACCAGTCATTTTATGAATCCATTCTTTGCCGTTGACGAGAGGGCAACGGAAGAACACGGAAATGTCTGGTATGGTCTGCTCGCCTGGAGCGGGAACTGGAAGATGGTGATTCATAAGCGGATCTATGAGACGGTTCAGATCGTTTTGGGGGTCAATAACTGGGATTTTCGTTATTCTCTCATGCCAGGCGAAATCTTTGAAACCCCCGGGGTCTTTTTTGGTTTCTCTCAAAGCGGATTTGGGACCATGAGCCGAAATCTGCACCGTTTCCAGCAAGAGCAGCTCCTTCCCGGTACAGATGCTCAAAAACACCGGAAAGTGTTGTATAATTCATGGGAAGCGACTAATTTTGGTGTGAACGAAGAAAACCAGAAGGCCCTTGCCGATAAAGCTGCTGACATCGGTGCTGAGATATTTGTAGTGGACGATGGCTGGTTCGGAGAAAGAAACAACGACACAGCCGGCCTCGGGGACTGGTTTGTGAACCGGGATAAGTTCCCGGATGGCCTGAAACCGTTGATTGAATATGTTAATCGCAAGGGAATGGATTTTGGTCTATGGTTTGAACCGGAGATGGTGAATAAAAACAGCCGGTTGTATGAACAGCACCCGGAATGGGTTCTGCAGTTTCCCAACAGACCTAAAACGGAGATCCGGAATCAACTCATTTTGAATCTGGCAAAAGAAGAGGTCAGGGAGTTCGTTTATGAAACACTGGATCGTTTTCTAACAGAGTTGAATATCAAATTCATCAAATGGGATATGAACCGGCCGATCCTTGAATCAGGCTGGGGAGGAGAGAAGCATCAGGAGAAGATGTGGTATCAGTATGTGATGAACTTGTATGCCATTTGGCGTGAATTGAAGCGAAAGCATCCCGGTGTTATTCTGGAGTCCTGCGCCGGTGGAGGCGGCAGGGTGGATATTGGAATCATGCGTTATGCCGATCAGTTCTGGACAAGCGATAACACGGATCCGTTTGACCGGCAGTTCATTCAGGAGGGCTTTTCCTTATGTTATGCCCCGAAAACCATGATGAGTTGGGTTACAGACTGGGGCGGGAAAAATGGCTACCCTTTGACATACCGTTTCCATTCGGCCATGATGGGCTCGCTCGGGATTGGGGCCGATCTTTCCGAATACAGCCCGGACGAACTGGAAGAGGCGCGCGGCTGTATTAGCCGTTACAAAGCGATACGTGATACCATCCAAAACGGGCGTTTGTACCGGTTGATGTCCCCCGGGAAGACGGCTTTCACAGCTAATGAGTTTGTTGCACCTGATCACAACGAGGTCGTCGTTTTCTGTTTGAAGAACCCCGCACCTCTCTCATTGTTCAGCGTTCTGCGTTTGAAGCTGAGGGGATTGGACGAAGATGGGGTCTATCAGGATACAGAGACCGGAAAGGATTTCTCGGGCTCTTATCTGATGAATCGCGGGATTGACCTTGATTTTCACCAGGACTGGGAAATAAAAGTGAATCGGACTCGACATTTTGACAGTAAGATCGTTGTGTATAAAAAGATTAACTAGAAGGGACCGTCAATGGAAAAAAACGAAGTTACGATGAAAGACATCGCAAAACACTTGAATGTCTCAATAACTACCGTTTCAAAGGCGTTCAAGAATCATCCCGATCTGAATAAAAAAACCCGGGATTTGATCCTGAAAACGGCCTCTGATATGGGTTATGTGAAAAACTACTCAGCATCCATTCTGAGAAAAAAGCGGACCGATATCATCGGTGTTCTAATGGCATCTGCCACAAATCCATTTTATAACGCCCTTTTTAACGGAATAGAATCCACTGCTATGGAAAACGGCTATCATATCATCTATGCCAATTCAAAAAGAGACAAACGGATCCAGGAAGACAGTATCAGGATGTTTCTCGAGAGAAGAGTGGATGGCATAATAATTGCCCCCGTCGATCCGGAGAGAGATGAAGGAGACCGCTTTTCTTTCCGGGATGCCAAAGGGGTTCTGGCCTTTCACAGAGACGGGGGTCAATACGACATGGTCTATACCGATGAGATTAAAGGGGGCTTCAAGGCTACAAGGCATTTGATAGAAAATGGCTGCCGGCGGATTATGATGCTGAACAACTACATCCTGCATCCGGGATCCCAGGATCGAATACGGGGCTATAGAAAAGCGTTGGATACGGCCGGTCTGGACAAACAGGAGGAATTGATCGTACACTGCTCGAAGCTGGACCCCGACCACCGGTTGAATGAAGGCTATTCTGTCGTTAAAGAAACCCTGGAAAAAGAGATTTCCTTTGACGGGATATTCTGTTTTAACGATATCATTGCATATGGAGCAGTAAAAGCCTTGAAGGAAATGGGATTGACAATTCCCGGCGATGTGGCGGTGGTCGGATACGATGATTTGGATTATTCCCCCATCATATCTCCCCCATTGAGCAGTGTTTCCTATTCCCAGTTTGAAATGGGCTCACGAATCACAAAGTTGTTGCTGAAAAGACTACAGGAAAGCTCTCTGAAACCCGCAAGAATTGTGTTAGAGACGAAGCTTGAAATCAGAGAAAGCTCATGCAGGTGTTGAACCTGTGCAGACACAGAGTTTTTTAATGACTTTTGGAATAATCCTATAGATCAGGGAT
>CAZVWW010000124.1:0-6586 GCA_964631265.1 uncultured Thermotogaceae bacterium | reverse complement strand
GGAAATCAGAGGGACAGGTCCCTTGATTACGAATTCATAATCAAGGGACCTGTCCCTCTGATTTCTGTCCCTCTGATTTCTGCAAACGCTCTTTCCCTCCCTGACACACAAACCCTGCCCAGAGTTTTGGAAAGGCGAAGCCATATTCATCATCGAGCTCTTCGATCAACGCCAGCTTCGATACCCTCAGGGCATCGGCCACTTCAAATCCGGCCTTCAGATTTTCATAAAAGCGTTTCATCAGCATATTCGAATAGAGATCGCTGACCTTCCACAACGTCATAATAACACTTCTTGCTCCGGCCTGGGAAAAACCCCTTCTAAGTCCCATGACCCCCTCCCCCTTTTCTATTTCGCCGAGCCCCGACTCACAGGCCGAAAGAACGACCAAACCCGTTTGCCTCAGATCAAGTGTCGCCGTATCATAGGCGGTCACAATACCGTTGTTGTACTTCTCGGGGATTGAAAACCCTCGAAGGCAGGCGTTTATTCCGGCCAGAACAAAACCGGCCTGCATCATGGGATGTGTCTTGTCGCTTTCAGGACGGGGAAGGAAAAAGCCGTGTGTCGCAATATGGAGAATCCCGGGGTTCTTCTGTTCTTTCATGGCCCCGGCTGTTGCCCTCTCTGAGCTAAATTCATCCACAGTACACCCGGTGTTTTCAAAGACTTCCCTGACATCATCAGCCTCCCCTTTCGAGCCTTCGAGGGCCTCAAAAAAGGAAGCCTCTCCGAGCGCGGTTTTCAGAGAAGAAAGAAGAGCCGGCTCTTTGTTATCCCCGGCTTTTTCTCTTCGATATCCCTTGAGTTCAAAGTCCGGATCACTGAAGATCGAAACTGTATGAGACCGCTCATCACCGTTCCTGTTCCTGGCAAACTCTCTGGCTGAATGCATGTAATAAACAGTGTGTTCTTCCACGAGAAAACGGCCATCTTCAATATTTAGTGCCTCGAAGGACAACATCGACAATCCCGCATCCGGAGAGATATAAAGGTGCTTTTTGTCAGGAGAATCCGGCACTATCCACAGGTAAACCTCAAGCCCTTTCTCAAGAAAGCCATCAATGTCTGTCAACTGTTCCTCATCGAGGAGGGCTGAATTGAAAGAAATGATTGCTTTCTCGATAGACGAAGCCTGTCCGAGATCAGCAGCCCGGCTCGCCAGTCTTCGATCTGAAATATCCGTGGAGAAGACTGCATATCTGTTCCGATCGGTATACTCGCCCGAAGTCAGATCGTATTCAAGGTATTGATAGTAATCCAGAAAAGCAGCCTCATCCCGGACGGTCTCTTTTAAAGCATCTTCAATCGATTGAATCGTTTGATCAGCAAGTTCGGGCACCCGGGAAAGGATTTTCCTCTCAAGTTCGTTTATTTCAGTCTCCAAATCCTTATGCATCTTCGATCGTTCTCCGTCAGTCTCATATGCTGTCTCTGCAATGAAACGTCTCCGGGCCAAATCGTGCCTCTTTTTGCGGTACAGCTCATATTTCATTTTCAACTCGCTGTCACCCGCTGTCAAGGCCTCAAGTCTGTGCAGAAAGGTGACCTCAAAGACCATCCCTTTTCTCATATAGAGGAGAGGGTACAGTTTTTGCAGGTCCGGGCCATCTGCGATCCTGGTTAAAACAGTGATCAGATAGCCGGTATCCTTTTCAATGCTCCTTAGGAATTTGAGGGCCTTTTCCTCGGGGAGCCCCTTGGTTATCTCCCATAAGAGATGGTTCTGCTTTTCCATCGCCTCCGCCAGCAGAGCAATACCTGCCTGAACATCTCCTGTATCAAACTCAAAACGGGAGAATTCTATCAATGTTCTGATATAGTCTCTTATGTAGACGTTTCGCTTCTCTTTGAAAAAGGCGAGGGTCTCTTCAAAACCCTTACGGGCTTTCCCGCCCTTCTCCATTTTCCATTCGAGAACTGCCGCCTCTCGCTTTGACCGCCTGAACAGAGGCGATTGCTCTCCAACGGTCTTCTTCATCGTCACCAACGCATCGCCCATCAATTGACAGGCTTCATCGTACTTTTCAAGTTCTCTCTTAATCACTGAAAGATTTTTCCCGGTCTTCGCAGTCCTTAAATCGTGTGTTTTGAAGACCTTTTGACAGATCATCAGGCTCTTCCCGAATATCCTTTCAGCAATATGGAGATCGTTTCGCCAAAAGAGTTGTGCAAGATTATTCAGTATCTGGGCATATTCAGAAGAGACGGCACCGAACTTCTTCACCCTTCCTCTGAGGGATATGAAGTAACAATCAAGGGCCGCCTCGAAATCCCCCAGCTCAGCGTAGAGGACTCCGAGATTATGGTAGACCTGAACACTCAGAAAAGGAGGGACCGAATCATGTGTCCTGATGATCTCAAGAACCCTTTGATAAATCGTTTCTGATTCAGTATACCTTCCAAGCAGACGTTTAAGATTGGCCAGGTTGTATAAAGTGAAGAGATAATCCAGATCCTCCGCGGAAGTGTGTTTTTCAAATAAAGCCTTTGCCCTCTGATAATCCGCCTCCGCCTTCTCATAATCCCCCAGCGTCTTCTCATAGACTGCCAGATTCTGCCGTATATCGGCCCTGATCAGGGGATATGAAGGGATTTCGATCTTCTTCAGAGTCTGCTGAAAGATGTCACCGGCCCTATTAATCTCCCCGGTTTGAAAAAACACCTCCCCCAGTAGATTATTGAGATTCAAGATCAGTCGTTCATCTTTTTCCCCGGCACTCTCAGCATTGTCAATTTCATTTAAAACAAGACTGACAGCGTCCTGGTTCCGATTCTCTCTCATTTGTTTTATTGCCTGTCGCTTTATTTCCTTAAATGTCTTCAAATAAGCACACCCATCCATACTTTGTTTTTTAAAACGCTTCACAAACCTGCGTTTAAATTATAACATTAAAAGCCGGAATTTCCCTTAGATTGATGATATAATCTGGTCATAAGAAGTAACAACGGAGGTGAAATCATTAAGATAGGAGAGTTTGCAAAACGATTCGGGATCAAAAAGGAGACGGTCAGATTTTACACAGACAGAAACCTGCTGACACCGATCAAATTCAGGACATTCTACGATTACAACAAAAGTTGTGAAGAGGATATGAAAACCATCATCGAACTGAAAAAGATGGATTTTTCTCTGGAGGAGATTGCCAAATACCTGTCTTTTTACCGGGTTTCAACCAGGAAGATGCTCGCCATGAAAGAAGAGCTCCTCGAACTTTTCAACAATAAGATCGAAGATGTTGATGCCAGAATGGAAGAACTGGAAAGGGCTAGAAAACAATTATCCAAGAGATACCGGGAGATAGAAGCCTTTGAGGAATATACGGATGGTCAGGAGGATGATATCGGACTGCCGATTGAATTCATCAATCATCTGGTCTGCCCTGATTGTGGCAAAAAGCTTGAGGTGAAGAACGGGGAGATCTCAAGTAATTACATAATGAAAGGGCGGATCAAATGTGAATGCGGTTATTCCGCCGAGATAAAAGAAGGAATTCTGGTCTTTGAGGGCGTTTCCTATGAAAACCTCTTTGAGGAGAAACCGGAGCTCCTTGATCACGAAGAGATGCTCCCCCCAGAGTATATCAGTGCCGTCACCGCTTCGGCCGGGTGGATGCAGAACAAACTGTCAAAAGAGACGATCAGCGGAAAGACGATCCTCGACCCGAACACGCAAAGCGGTATTATGGGCAACAAACTCATCGATATTCTGATGGAGAAAACAGCTGATTTCACATACATCGGGATCGATCCCCATTTCATGCTGGTTAAGAATTTCAAGAAGATCCTTTCGATGAATCAAAAAAGGCCCAGAGCGGTCTTTCTATCGGGTAAGTACGATAAATTACCGCTGAGATTTGAATCCTGTGATTACATCGCCTGCTGCTTCGGACTACAGTCCTATGGGATCTATCACAAAGAATTTCCGGTTGAGAGGCTTCTCAGTTTCCTTAAACCGGGCGGGAAATGGTTTGAGACCTTCTTCTGCGTCAAAGACAAACGCCTTATTGCCGATGACTTTAGGGAAATTGATCATATCTTTCACTGTGAGTCGATAAAAGAAAGCCTTTCAAAGCTCGACAAAGTCTCTTTTGTCGATTCGGGCGAGACCACCAAAAAGGGGGAGATCGGATTCTATTTCAAAGACGAGGCCAGGGTCTCTTTCTTCTCATTTGTCGGTATGAAACATGAGAAGCATTAAAACGTGACTGTAATAATCATTTTAGCATTGGTGCTTGACAAGGACAGAGAAATATGATATATTTCACTCCGTTAAGGGTGGAGCCCTCTTAGTTTAATGGATAAAACAGCGGATTCCTAATCCGCCGATATAGGTTCGATTCCTATAGAGGGTACCAGCAAAGGTCATTTTAATTGATATAGTGTTTTTGAGTGGGGATGTGGTGCAGTTGGTTTAGCATGCCGGTCTGTCACACCGGTGGCCGCGAGTTCGAGTCTCGTCGTCCCCGCCATTTTATACTACTTGTTGTTCTTTGAGTGGGGATGTGGTGCAGTTGGTTTAGCATGCCGGTCTGTCACACCGGTGGCCGCGAGTTCGAGTCTCGTCGTCCCCGCCATTTTCTTTTTTAGGCTTCTCTTTCTTCTGAATGATTGGAGGAACAATGTGGGTTTATGTTTTTTCCGCTCTAATCTGGCTTTTATTAACGTATAAATTCGGAATCGTCTCTTTCTTCTTTTTACTTCTGTTGCTGTTTGTTATGGGGACAATTAAATCGTCTGTTGTTAATGATGTTCAGAAGAAACCTTTTAAACGGGCCTTTTTCGGCTTTTTCATTATGAGTGTTTTCAAGTCCGCTGTTTACTCGTTCCTGATGGTCTTTTATTCGCTGACCGGGAAGGTTTATAGAGGCATTTATGAACAGGAAATTCATTTTGATACACAGACCGGCCTCTTTTTCTTTGCCTGCGGGGTCACAATCGTCCCGGATACCATATATCTGGGTCGGATCAGTAACTCCGTTATCATCCATAAAGTCGCTTCCAGTGAAAAAAAAGCGCATATGGTATAATGGTTGTGTATATCCTTTCAGGATTAAATAGCATGTTTTTTCGTCTCTTTACATTATTACATTGCACCTCTAAATAAATCTATCAACAGGTATTCAATTTAATCAGAGCAGGACTGATGATCGTTGTTTTAGTATAGAAAAATCTTTTTTTATTGATTCACTTTCTACGATGGAACCCCTCGACGGTTAGCGCAGATTATTCAAATATTGATGAACACAAAATAATTATCTTTTATGAAAGGAATGAGACAACTTGCCTAGAAAAAAGAAAGAGGAAAAATCCGATAACACAGATAATGCTTCCGAAATCGAAGAAAAGAAGAAAACCACCCGAAAAGCACCAAAGAACGAAAAAACCAGTGAGAAAAAAGAAGAATCAGCCGCCGTTGACAACGGGGACAATAACGGCAACGGCGACAGAAAAGATAATATACAGCAGATGGAAGTTGATATACGCAAATTAAGCCAGATGAACATCAAGGACCTCTACAAGATAGCAAGGAAATTCAAGGTATCGGGTTACACCAGGATGCGAAAAAACGAACTGGTCTTTTCCATCATGCAGGCCCAGGCGAAGAATTTTGGTTATTTCTTCAACGAAGGGGTGCTTGATATCATTCCAAACGAAGGGTACGGTTTTCTGAGAACCGGAAACCTCCAACCCGGCAGCAGTGATGATATCTATGTCTCACAGTCCCAGATCAGGAAATTCAGCCTGAACACGGGCGATGTCGTCTCCGGTCAGGTCCGAGCGCCCAAGGAGGGGGAAAAGTACTTCGCCCTGCTTCGTATAGAGGCGATTAACCATGCGCCTCCTGAACAAATATTTGAACGGATCGCCTTCTCAAATCTCACTCCTATCTATCCCGAAGAGCAATATAAGACCGAACACGATCCCAACAATCTCAGCACCCGGATCATCGATATCTTTGCCCCTATCGGAAGGGGACAGAGAGGCCTCATCGTCTCGCCGCCCAAGACGGGAAAAACCACGCTGCTCAAGGACATCGCAAACGGCATTGCCAAAAACCATCCCAACACCAAGCGGCTTGTGCTTCTCATTGACGAGAGACCCGAGGAGGTAACAGACATCACCCGATCCGTCGATGGCCAGGTGATTGCCGCGCCGTTTGACACCCCCCCGGACAAACAGATCAAGGTGGCTCAGCTGACCCTTTCAATGGCCAAACGAATGGCCGAGTACAAACACGATGTCGTGATTCTGCTTGACAGTATAACCCGGCTGGCCAGGGCCTATAACAATTATGTTCCGCCAAGCGGGAAGCTGCTTTCCGGTGGTGTTGATCCAAAGGCGCTTTACGGTCCAAAATACTTCTTCGGGGCTGCGCGTAACATCGAAGAGGGAGGCAGCATTACGATCGTTGCAACGGCACTTGTCGATACGGGCAGTAAGATGGATGAGGTCATATTCGAGGAATTCAAGGGAACCGGCAACATGGAGCTGGTCCTTTCAAGACAGTTGGCCAACAAACGGGTCTTCCCGGCGATTGATATCGATCTCTCGGGGACGAGAAAAGAAGAACTCCTGCTTTCCC
>CAZVWW010000123.1:0-6615 GCA_964631265.1 uncultured Thermotogaceae bacterium | reverse complement strand
GGGCTCATTTCGGGAAGTCTTGCGCTGCTCTCGGACAGTATTCACAATCTCAGTGACACGATAGCGGTTGCGTTGAGTTATTTTGCCAACAAGATCGCGCGAAAACCAAAGACCCGTCAAAAGACCTTTGGCTACAAACGGGCGGAGATCATCGCGGCGTTTATCAATTCGAGTGTCCTGCTGGCCCTCTCCATCATGCTCCTCATCGAGGCGTACAAACGATTCAGAAACCCCGAACCCATCGACGGCACGCTCATGATCACAGTTGCATTGATCGGGCTGGCCGCCAATCTCTTCTCGGTCCTTCTCCTCAAGAAGGATTCAAAGGCCAGCATGAACATCAAGGCAAGCTATCTGCATCTGCTCAGTGACACGATATCGTCGGTGGGCGTTGTCTTAGGCGGGATCGCCATTCAGATCTGGTCAGTCACCTGGATCGATCCGCTGATTACATTATTCATCTCGCTTTACATCATCCGGGAGACCTGGTTGATTATCAAAAAGACCGTCGATATCCTCATGCAATCTTCGCCGGAAATTGACCTGACCGGGATTAAGAAAAGCGTTGAGAAGATTGAGCATGTGCGGAATATCCATCACATCCACACCTGGATGATCGATGAGAAAACCTCCATGTTCGAGGCACATGTCGAGATAGAGGATATGATGCTCTCAGATGTTGAGAAGATCTATCCCAAGATAGAAGAGGTCTTGAAAGAACAGTTCGATATCGATCACATCACCCTTCAGGCGGAAGTCGATCAATGCTGTGACAAGGGGATTATCAAACAATAGGGGTTAACACGCTCAAAGATATTTGACGATCATATCCCGGATCGCATCTACCGAAACAGGTTTAGACAGATAGTCATCCATCCCGTGTTGAAGTGATTCTTCACGGTCCTCAGCAAGGGCCTTTGCAGTCAGGGCGATGATGGGGATTTCCTTGTTGTATTCTCTAATCTTCTCCGCCGCCTGATAGCCGTCCACCTCCGGCATCACGATATCCATGAAGATCAGATCGGGTGATTCTCTTTGAAACAGTTCGAAAGCCTCTTCCCCGTTTTCGGCTTCGAGCAGAATCAACTCTTTTGAAAGCTTCGACAGGGCCGTTTTGGCAAATCTCATGTTTATCCTGTCATCCTCGACGATTAAAACCTTTTTCCCGCTCAAACCGGCCGGGGCACTCTCGCTTTTTGGCGAAAAAGCCGATTCAGTCAGAGTCTCCCGTGGACCCACTTCGTCAAAATAGGGCAGAACAAGGTCAAAGAAGAAATCACTGCCTTTCCCGGTGGAGCTTTTCAGGCCAATCTCGCTGCCCATCTTATTCAAGAGCTGTTTTGAAATGGCAAGCCCCAGTCCCGTTCCGCCGAATTTTCTGGTAAAGGACATATCAACCTGGCTGAATGTCTCAAATATCTTTTTCTGATCTTCGGGCTTGATCCCGATGCCCGTATCCTTAACCGAGAAATGCAGTTTAACCTTTTTCTTCTCTTCGTCAATCCATCTCTTTTCGACGGACAATTTCACACTGCCCGTTTCCGTAAATTTAATGGCGTTGGTCAGGAGGTTGAGCAGGACCTGCTTGAACCTTAGATCGTCGAGTGAGACAATACCCGGGAAATTCTTTTTAACGTCGCTGACAAGCGCCAGGTCTTTTTCCCGAGCGCGGTATTTGACCACTTCCATAGTCTTCTCAACGAGCTCTCTGATGTCCGCTTTATCCGTTATCAGTTCCAGTTTGTTTGACTCTATCTTTGAAAAATCCAGGATATCGGAGATTAAATCAAGCAGATTGTGAGCTGATTGAAGCACAATATCCAAAAACTCCTGCTGATTCTCATCAAGGCCTGTTTTCTGAAGGATCTCGCTGAAACCGATTACCCCGTTGAGCGGGGTTCTCAACTCGTGGCTCATCGTTGCGAGAAATTCAGTCTTGGCTTTGTTAGCGGCCTCGGCCCTGTTCTTGGCTATCCGGATTTCATCCTCAGCCCGTTTCCTTGCCGTAATATCTCTTGCGATACCGCATAATCCCTTGATCTTACCGTTCTCATCGCGCAAAGGCACCTTGATGGTGTGGAAGCTTTTCTCAACCCCGTTAACAGGTTTTGTGGGAAACTCCTCAACCGTCTCCCCGTTTAGCACCCGTCTATCAGATGCCATCACATGCTCTCCGGCCCCCACTCCGAACAGATCGGTATCTGTCAGATGGCTGATCGCTTCCGACTTTTTACCAAAGAGCCTTTCCATGGCGGGATTGACCCGGATATACCTCAGGTCCCTGTCCTTGATGAATATGGAATCCTCTGCGGTCTCAAAGATCGCCCGGAACTGTGCCTCCCTGGTTTTAAGCCTGTCAGTCAACTCTGCAAGTTTTATCCGGCCGAAAGATAGATTTGTGATGATCTTCAAGAGCTCGATATAATAGTCCATGGCCTCTTCAACCTTTTTCCGGCTGAAGCGCGGAACCTTTTTCAAGGCTGCAATATACCGCTCTTCATCAAACCCGTATCGTCGCGCCTGTTCTCTGAAGAAGTCCTCATCAACTGCTTCATCGTCAAAAAAGAACTGGCCGAAAAAGAGGTTCCCGAGCTGCTTTTCCCCTATGAAGATCGGGGTCGCAATATCCCACATGTTGTTTTTGCACTTGTACAGGTTAAACCTCCCCTGCTCCACATTCCTTGAAAAGAATCTGTCACTTTCCTGGCAGTTTTTGGCTGTTTCGGGATGAACGCGATGGAATTTTAAGCAGATCTCCTGCCATCCGGTCATCACAAGGGGGTCTCCTTTGAGATCTACAATCGCCATCCCGATATGGGTGAGCTTATAATGTTTGTCCATCAACCTTTGGACTGTTTCCACATCCAGGACATCGGCCAGTTCGATATCGCCCGGGTCGGTATCGGTTTCGGCCATCTCTTTGTGATATGCCTGACGGTTGATTTTTCCCGTGTTATTCTCCGGTTCTTTCTTCTTTTGAATTGACATGACTTAAACACTTCCAATGAGGCGTATTATCTGATTATATCTTATAATCAGATAAAAAACAAGTCATAGAGTTAAAAGTTAAGAAACCATCAAAAACACATCAATAAAAGAGCGTATCTCATATAAACGGAGATAAAAACCTGTCAGAAGGATTATTCGGCTGTGAATGGATTTGCATAATCAATCCGATTGTTATACAATAAAAATAGTAGCATTAACGTTAAAGTGAACGATAATGTCAGGGGAGAGGGCCATGAGCAGAAAGAAAAAGTATGTCACCATGTCCGATATCGCCCGGGAACTCGGGGTTTCTGTGAATACGGTTTCCAGAGGGTTGAGAGGCAAGGATGATATCAGTGAGGCGATGAGAGAGAAGATCGAGCAGACCGCCAATGAAATGGGATTTATACGCAACACGTTTGCCAGCAGTCTGCGGACGAATAAGACCAACATCGTCGGGGTCATCCTCGAAGACAGCTCAAACCCCTTCTTTTCTGAAGTCTTTAAAGGAATTGAGGATGCCGCCAGAAAAGAGGATTATCAGCTGATTCTGATGAATTCAAAGGAGGATTATCCAACTGAAAAAAAGGCCATCGACATCCTTCTGTCCAGACGCGTAGACGGGCTTATCATCTCCCCCGTTGAGAGGAATTACGACGATCTGAGGAAGCTGGAAGATTCGGGTTTCCCGATGCTTATCATCGGGCGGCATATCCGGGAGCTTCAAAAATGCGACCAGATCTACAACGATGATTACAGGGGGGGCTATCTGGCAGCCCGGCATTTCATTGAAACGGGGAAAACAAACCCGGCCGCCCTGATGATCAACAAGACCAATTCAACGTCACAGTACAGGTTGCAGGGTTTCGAAGCCGGTTTAAAAGACAGCGGTATTGCGATCAACAAAAGTTTGAGAAAATTCCTGCTCGATTCAGCAAAAGAGAACGATTACTTCATCTCGGACAGTGATATCAGTCTTCAATACGCCTTTAACACAACCAATACCATGGCGGAAAGTGGCAAACACTTTGACTCGGTCTTCTGCTTCAACGATATGATGGCGCTCGGTGTTCTGAAGGCATTAAAGCAAAATGACATCAGATGCCCCGAAGAGGTCAGTGTTATCGGATTTGACGATATCTTCTTCTCCGCTCTGTCCACCCCGTCGCTCACCACTTTAAGAATTCAGAAACACAAACTGGGGATCGGGGCCTTCCGGATCCTGATGAACCGGATTAACAAAAAACGGAAAGAGCAGAAGATGGAGAGGCTCGATGTGGAACTCGTGAAAAGAGAAAGCACCTAATTGGGGGAATAACCCCAAAATCATAGAAGGAGGAATATCAAATGAAAAAGTTCGTTGTTCTTTTAATTGTTTTAAGCGTTGTGTTCTTCGGGACCTTGTCCGCGAAGAATACGGAAATTACATTCTGGACCCTGTTTAGCGGGGGTGAGGGACACATCATGACGGATTTCGTTGACAATTTCAACGAAAGTCATCCCGACATAACGGTAAAAGCCCAGAAGATAGACTGGCTTGAATACTACAACAAGCTTCTGACCGGTCTCATATCAGGTCAGCCGCCCGATGTAGCCATCATGCACCTGTCTGTTCTTCCGGACTATGCTTCAAAAGGAGTCTTAACTCCCGTAAAGGATTATGTCCCAAAGGCCTTCCTTGATGAATATCTGCCCAATATCATCAAGCGCGCATACTACGACGATGAACTCGTCGCACTACCTCTGGATACACATCCGCTTGTCTTCTATTATAACAAAAAAGTGATTGAAAATGCAGGCCTGGTTGACGAAAATGGCAATCCGAAAGTCCCCGGGACATGGGATGAATATCTTGAGTTCGGGAAAGAGATCAAAACTACAACAGACGATTACGGGGCATCCCTGGATAAATTCGGCATGCTCGGCGAGAGATGGTTTATCGCGCTTTACAATCAGCTGGGCGGTTCTTTCTACGATGAAAAAGCCGGAAAGGTCATCATCGACAAAGAACTGGCTGAAGAGGTTTATTCCATCATCAACGCCTCCTACAAGGACGAAATGACACCTGTCACCGATTACGACGGGGGAGAAGCCCTCTTCGTCAACGACAGGGCAGCCTACCATCTGAACGGTGTCTGGGCCATGGCCGTTTATCCCGATACAGAGGGGCTCGATTTCGGTGTCTCAATGGTTCCCGCCGTTGAAGGAGCCGATCCGTACACATGGGGTGACAGTCATTCCATCATCTTCCCCAAGTCACCGAACCAGGATAAAGATAAAGTCGAAGCGGCTGTTACCTTTGCAAAATGGATCATCGAAAACTCTTACGAATGGGCCAAGGCAGGCCATCTGCCGGTCGTGAAGGATGTCCTCGAATCAGAGGAATTCCAGTCACTGCCGATGAGAGAGAACTATATGGAAGCAGCTTCCTACGCTGTTTTGGCGCCTTCCGTCATCGGCTGGTCAGAGTTCAGGGAAGAGATGTGGGAGCTCTGCCAGAAACTCATCATCGGTGACCTCACAGAGGAAGAGGCTGCCGAGGAACTTGTCGATAAAGCTGAGTCCATACTGGAATAAACAGGTATCATCATCAATATAGCCCGTTTCGACGGGCTATATTGTTTAAAAAAACCAGAGAAAAGAAGGGATTCCCATGATCGTAACCAATAAAAAGAGGAATACTACCCTGGCCTATCTGTTCTTTCTACCGTTCGGTCTCTTTTTTGCCCTCTTTAAGATATACCCCTTTGTCCGTTCCATGTATCTCGGATTCTTCAAATGGGATGTATTCGGGACACCGGAATTCATAGGCCTGGAAAACTTTTACACACTGTTTACCACAGATAAGTTCTGGGAGGCGCTCTGGCATACCGTTTACTTCACCATCCTGACCGTACCACCGCTTGTGATCATCGGTTTTCTGATCGCCGTCCTGCTCAATTCGAGGATTAAGTTCGTCGGTTTTTTCAGAGCCGGTTTCTATATCCCCTATATCCTGTCTATCACGGTTATCAGTCTGATGTGGAAGTTGATGTTCAACGAGACCTTCGGCATTGTCAACAAGTTCCTGTCCGTTTTCGGCATCGAGAGCATCAACTGGCTCAACGATCCGGTCTTTGCCATGCCCGCTGTCGTCTTTGCAACCATCTGGTGGACACTCGGCTTCAACATTATCCTGTATCTCTCGGCGATCCAGCAGATCCCGTATTCATACTACGAAGCTGCCACTCTGGACGGCGCCAACTCCTGGCAGAAATTGATTCACATCACCTTTCCGCTATTACGCTCCACCCATATACTGGTCTTTGTCCTGCAGGTCATCTATTCGCTCCAGATCTTCGGTCAGGTCTATATCATGACCGGCGGTGGCCCCGGGGGGAAGACAAGGACTCTCGTACAGTACATCTATGAAACGGGTTTCAAATATTTCAAAATGGGGTATGCCCAGGCGAATGCCGCCATCTTCTTCCTGATTATGCTCGGTGTTGCAATCGCTCAGGTCAAACTTATGTCAAAGAGGGGTGAACAATTTTGAAGATGAACAAAGGTCTCACAATACTGGCAATCGTCCTGCTCTTTGTCTATCTCTTTCCTTTCCTGATGATGCTGATATCATCGGTTGCACCT
>CAZVWW010000122.1:3892-6645 GCA_964631265.1 uncultured Thermotogaceae bacterium | reverse complement strand
GCGCAAAATCAGTTGACACGAACTTTTTTAAACGGGATCGAGCAACGGGACGCAATCCGGAAACGGTTGAGGGAGTTGTACAATTTCCCCAAATACAACGGGCTGAAGGTGGTGGGGAGCCGGATCATCTACGGGTACAACGACGGGTTGAGAAACCAATACGTTTATTACATGCAGAAGGGTTTTGAAGGAGAACCGGAAGTCCTGATCGATCCCAATGAACTGTCTGCAGACGGAACTGTTTCGGTGACGCTGAACGGGCATTCCAAGGATAACCAATACCTGGCCCTGCTTGAGGCTCAATCGGGCAGTGACTGGCAGACGGTGAAGGTGATGGACCTGGAAAAAAAGGCTTTGTTGCCCGATGAGTTGAAGTGGGTGAAGTTCACCTGGGTGGCCTGGTACAAAGACGGCTTTTTTTATTCGGGCTATGACAAGCCTGAAGAGGGGAAGGAGCTGTCAGCGAAAAACGAAAACATGAAGGTGTTTTATCATCAACTGGGAACGGATCAAAAGAGTGACCGCCTGGTTTATTCAGACCCGGCCCATCCGCTCCGTTTTCATGGGGTGGAGATTAGCGAGAATGATAAATTCTTAATTCTGAGCTCTGCAGAAGGCACTTATGGAAATGCGATTCATGTGAAAGGCATTCGTGACGATGAAGAGGACTTTCAGTTGTTGTTTAAGGGGTTCGACAACGAGTTCGAGTATATCGGTTCTGAAGGGGATGAGTTGTTCTTTGTGACCGATCAAGAGGCCCCGAATCACAAAATCGTGCAGGTCAACGGCAACAGTCTCTCTGTCCGGGAGTTTGTCACTGAGAGTGATGAGCCCTTGGTGGGCGTTTGGAAGATCGGGAAAAGGATGATCACCCATTATCTAAAGGATGTGGTCTCAAAGGCCTTTGTTGTCGATATGAAAGGGGAGCGCCAGACGGAGATTGAGATGCCCGGGATTGGCAGTGTTTATGAATTTAAAGGGGATAAAAAGACGGAGCATCTCTTCTTCACGTTTGGCTCGTTTACCTCCCCGCTTGGGATTTATGCTGTGGATGGCAGAACCGGAGCATCAACCCCGTTTAAAACCCCATCATTATCTTTCAATCCCTCAGCGTTTGTCACTGAACAGATATTCTGTGAGAGTGAGGATGGGACAAAGGTTCCGGTCTTTATCACAAGAAAAAGGGATTTGAAGAAAGAAGGGCCTCATCCAACACTCCTCTATGCTTATGGCGGCTTTAATATTCCTTTGACACCGTCATTCAATCCGTCTGTCATTTACCTGCTCGAGAGAGGTGGGATTTATGCTCAGGCCAATCTTCGGGGGGGCTCTGAATATGGAGAGGACTGGCATAAAGGCGGGATGCTGCTCAACAAACAAAACGTTTTCGATGATTTTATTGGGGTTGCCGAGACCCTGATCGAAAAGGGCTATACATCCAAAGAGAAACTGGCCATCCAGGGCGGGTCAAACGGGGGGCTTTTGATGGGTGCGGTTACCAATCAACGGCCTGATCTTTTTAACACCGTCATTGCACAGGTCGGTGTCATGGATACGCTGCGCTTTCATCGCTTTACGATTGGTTGGGGATGGATCTCCGAATACGGTGATCCTGAGGAAGAGAAACATTTCAAGAACCTCTTGCGTTATTCGCCTCTGCATAATATTGAGGAGAAGGAATACCCCGCGGTCATGGTGATGACAGCCGATCACGACGACCGGGTTGTACCGGCCCATTCATTTAAATATACCGCCACCTTACAGGAGAAGAACACCAGTAACCAACCCATCCTGCTGCGGGTGGATCAGAAGGCCGGGCACGGATTTGGCAAACCCGTTGAAAAGACCATCGAGGAAAAGGCCGATCTGTTTGCGTTTATGTTCCACAATTGCTCCTGCTGAATAACGCTCACTTAGGCCTCGCTCAAGGTTCCGAAACGAATCAAGGGGACAGGACATGCGATTACAATTTCATACAATTAGGAAAACACCCCGGGGGGTGTTTTCTTGTTTCAGCGCTCCAGCCCAGGGGGGCATGGAGCGAGGGATTTTCGGGATGTTGTTGGCTTTCTCGCATCTGTACGCCAGTCCAGGCGGGCATGGAGGTTGGTGTCCTCCGGGTGTTTCTCTATTTTTCCCCGGCAAAAACGAAAAAACGAACGGTGGCCTCTTCATTGAAATAGAAGGACAGTTCCCCCTTGTCATTGACTTTCCCCACATCCATAAATGACAGTCTGTTCAAGTTGGAGAAGGCCTCTTTAAGGTCATCACAACAAAAGAGCTCGGCGTTATCCCTGTATTCTTCGGATACTTCTCTTTTATTCTTAACACAAAAGAAGTTGCCAAACCATTTCCCGCCTGTTTTGAGGAACGGAAGGATTTTTTCAACCGGAAATTCTCTGTGGAATATGCTGTATGACTGTAAACTGGCACTGCATGCGATGAAATCGAAGAACTCTCTTTTAAACGGCATATAATCAAATTTTCCCGCCATAAAGATGGCTTTCGGCTTTATCTTGTTCATGGAGAAGATTCTCTTGAAGTTCTTCATTAAATGATAATGGATATCAAGGCCAATATAGGTGAACTCAGACGTTTTATCTGTTAACGTGTCAATCAGCTGATTGCTCATGACGCCATAGTTGGTGGAATGGTCAAAAATGACTTTACCCTTGAAATCCTCTTTCAGCAGTTTGTCCTGCAACCATCTGGAAGAGGCGGAAACAGCGCTGACATATTCGGGCGGCAGCATT
>CAZVWW010000122.1:1974-3792 GCA_964631265.1 uncultured Thermotogaceae bacterium | reverse complement strand
CTGCAACCATCTGGAAGAGGCGGAAACAGCGCTGACATATTCGGGCGGCAGCATTTTCTCACTGTTCTTTTTTTCCGGTTCATTCTCAAAGGTATTGTCGTAAAGGGCCCCCTCAAAAACAAGAACGCCATCCTTGATCGCCGCCTGATAATCGCATTCGCATTTGAACTGCCCTTCTATGACATCATTCATGGCAATTTCGCCGTTGATGATATTCAACTTTTTTCCGCAAACCGGACAGAAGAGTTTGGAAAGATACTCCACGGGAAATCCGATGGTTTCTTCCGTCCCCTCATTATAATCTTCAATGGAGAGAATCTCCTCCAAACGGTTGTTAAGCTCTGTCCTCGCCGTCTTAATCTGGTGCATTCTATCATCAAGTTCTTCAATTTTGTTTTTGAACAGTTTTACAAGCTCTTTTTTCATGAGAAGCCGGGTTTTAATGGACAGCCTGAAAAACTTGAGATATTGGGCAATCTCATCAAGATTAAAATTCATTGATTTTAATTTCAAAATGGTTTTCATCTCATCCACGCAGTTCTGGTTATAATCATAATAGCTTCCCGATTTGACCGGTGTAAGCAGTTTTTTGTCCGTGTAATAGCGGACCGTCTCTTTGTTAATCTCAAAAAGCCTGGCAAATTCACCAATTTTCAAAACGCCACCCCCGATGTATTGGTTTCTTTTATGCTAACATATACTGTCGTGATTATGGTTAAAGGGAATTGCTTTTCAAACGGGTCTTTAAAATCCGCTGAAATTCCGGACGATATTCAAAACAAAATCACTTGTTTCCGGTTTAATCATTTTGATGGAACGGATGATCTCTTCCAGTGGATATTGATTAGCATCAAAGAGATGCTCGCCGGTTCCGTTCTGGTTGAAGACGCTGATGAATCCCTTAGCGACACCACCGACGGCCAGTTCTTTTCCGCTGGCATATCCACCGACTGCCACGTTGTTGGAAAGGGCGAAACCACCAAAGGAAAAGGCAAAGCTGATCGCCATTCCGCCAAAGGCATACAACAGGGACAAAGCAAGCCCGCCGAAGGCAGAAACACCACCGGCAGCGACGCCTCCAAGGGCGAAACAAAGTCCCAGAGAGATGCCGCCAAGGGACAGCACGCCGATGGAAAGGGCGCCCACCGATATCACACCGATAGCGACGGATCCGACTGCGATGATCCCTTTCGCCGTTCCTCCGCGTCGCCGGTTGATATGAACGAGGGGTATGCCCTTGAAGTGCGTCTTGCTTCTGTATTCATACTGGTACATCTGCGGGGTGATGTTCAGGTTTTCCATGAATTCCCCGGCCACTTCTTCCGGCTCGCCCATCAAATTGACGGGGTCGGTTTCACCGGTTTGCTCGCTCTTTTGCTCAAGGCTTTGAAGGATATCGCCTTTTATCGTTGCTGCTTTTCTGGCTGAACACCCTAAATACGAAACGACTTCATTTGCATAGTGTTCAAAACTGTTTTTGTGTTTCATGAAGATTCCTCCCCGTTTTTATCGTTTATTAATTGATTGACCGTTTGGATCAACTGATGCCATTTTTCAATCTTCACTTCTAATTGCTGTGCCCCTTTTTCGGTTAAATGATAGTATTTGCGCCTTGCCGCTTCATTGGATTCTGTCCCCCAATAATGGTCAATTAAACCTTTTGTGTTCAGTCGATACAATAGCGGGTAAAGCGTGCCTTCTTTCAATTCAAAAAAACCATCGCTGTTTTTTGAGATTTCTTTTATGATGTCATAACCGTATCGGTCTTTTTTTCTCAAAACATTCAAGATGATGATTTCCAAAACACCCTTTTTCAGC
>CAZVWW010000122.1:0-1874 GCA_964631265.1 uncultured Thermotogaceae bacterium | reverse complement strand
CAAAACACCCTTTTTCAGCCTTGCCGCTGCCGTAGAGACGGGTTTGAAACCCGTCTCTACACGGGATGCGTGTACGGTTTCGATATCAATCATCATGATTCGCTTGTTTCGTCTTATTGATTGATACACGTCAAGGAAAATGATATACTTTCCTGAAGTTGAAAAGTCAGGAAATACCCGGGGTGTTTGAGGGTGGATGGTGCAAGGTATATTTTTTGAGGGGAGCGATTGGATGAATTATGAACAGGTAATTGATGAAAGGTTTAACGGGGTGGTCTCGATTAAGCATAATGGGGAGAGAATATTCCAAAAGCCCTTTGGCTATGCGGATTTACCCAATAAAGTCCCAAACGGGATGGACACAAAGTTCCCCACGGCCTCCGCCGGGAAGGCATTTGTCGCTGTGGCCGTTTTGCAGTTGATTGAGAAAGGTAAACTGTCTTTTGAAACCCGCATAGGAGATGTGCTGGCATTTAATTTGGGGGCGATTGATCTCAATATCACCGTCCGGCAGTTGCTCAATCATACCTCCGGGATACCGGATTATTTCGACGAATCGGTGATGGATGAGTATGCCGGGTTATGGGAGCACTTTCCCAATTACAAAATCAGGACGTCAAAAGATTTACTGCCGCTTTTCATCGACAAGCCCATGATGTACGAACCCGGTGAGAAATTTCAGTACAACAACAGCGGGTTTGTGGTCCTCGGTCTCATCATTGAGGCCATAACGGGGTTGGCGTTTGACGTTTACCTGAAAAAGAACGTTTTTGAGCCGGCCGGTATGAGCGATACCGGGTATTATGAACTGGACAGGCTTCCGGCCAAATGCGCGAATGCCTATATTTATGATAAAAACAGAAGAGAATACTACACCAACATCTTCAGCGTTGATGCCAAGGGAACAGGAGCCGGCGGAGCCTTTACAACCGTTGCGGATGTTGAGGACTTTTGGGATAAATTATTGAACCATCAGCTGATCTCTTCCAATATGGTGAACAAGATGCTGTCGCCCCAGGTGGCTGAAAAGTGCTATGGTTACGGCATATGGCTCGATGAAAAGAAAAACGGGGCTTTCAGTTACCATTTTGAAGGCTGTGACCCCGGCGTGAGCTTTTATTCCGTATATGATCCAGGAAAAGACCTCCTCATCACGTCGGTCAGTAACTTCGGCGACAATGTCTGGAAGGTTTTTCAGGAGATCAGCAAAGCATTTAAGGAAAAGGGGTAGCGATGATACAATACATCCTGTGGGATTTTAACGGCACGCTGATTAACGACGTGGATGTGTGCTTGAAAAACATGAACCGGTTGCTGGTCAAGCACAAAAAGGAGCCGATTGATCTGACAACCTATCGGTCTGTTTTCACCTTTCCGGTCATCGAGTATTACAAAAGCGTCGGGATCATCGAGAGAGACGATGAGTTTGAGTCAATCGCCCATGAGTGGATGAACGGGTATTATGCGATGGAGAAGGAGCTAACGGTTTTTGAAGATACGTATAAGAATCTGGAAACCGTTCATCGTATGGGGTTAAAGCAGGGGGTTTTGAGTGCCAGCAGCACTGCCCAGTTGAAACGGCTCCTGGATCAACACAACCTGACACAATACATGGACCATATCCTGGGGCTCGATGATATTTACGCCAAAGGCAAAGTTGAAATCGGACTTGGATTCATACAAAATCACCATTTGAACCCCAAAGATATTCTGTTGATCGGCGATACCATCCATGATTATGAAGTGGCGGAAAGAATGGGCATCAACTGTATCTTGTGTGCCAGAGGTCATCAGAGCAGTGAAATTTTGAGCCGTGCCGGTTGTCCGGTGGTTGATGATATACGGGCTGTATTTGAGAACGGTTATCTTGATGA
>CAZVWW010000121.1:0-6670 GCA_964631265.1 uncultured Thermotogaceae bacterium | reverse complement strand
TAGATCCCATCGTATATGGCGGAGGCCACGAAGGGGGCCTCCGCTCGGGAACCGAAAATGTGACCGGGGCTGCCGCGATGGCGAAAGCACTTGAAATGGTTGTTTCAACTATTGAAGAACGGAGCGCACAATATCAGGAATGGCAAAAAAAAATACTGGATATCTGTGAGGAGATCGGGGATTACAAACTGAACGGTCATCGAGAAAAGAGGGCACCGGGAAGCCTCAGTTTGAGTTTTAAAGGCGTCAACGGAGAAGCTCTCATGGCCATGCTGAGCCAGGACGGGATTGCCGTCTCAACGGCATCGGCCTGCCAATCACATGCCCACAAAAAGGGAGCCTCGCATGTTTTAAAGGCAATGAATTGCGGCAAGGCCTACATCAACGGGACCATAAGAGTTGTGATGGGCCATGAGAACACAGAAGAAGAGATCGATTATTTTTGCTCGAAACTCAAAGAAAGAGTGGATTTTCTGAGGAGGATACAGAATGGCTGATAGATATTCCAAAGAGCTGATGAAACACTTTGCCTCTCCTAAGAATATTGGCAAAATAGAGGACAGTACACTGGCTGCAACCGGGTTCAACGAAAGTGACGGTGACGGCGTGACCTTTTACATGAACGTCGAGGACCGGGTGGTCAAGGATATCAAGTACACGATCAAAGGATGCCCCCGGGCAATAGCGGCAAGCAGCTACACCTCCGAGGTGGTCAAGGGCAAGACGGTGGATGAGATATTGGGGATGGATACCGAAAAGATCTTCAGCGATCTCGGCATCGATGACAGCTTCAAATGTATATCAATGCCGCTTGAATCCATACAGGAGGCCTTGAGAGACCATGAAAAGGGTATATAGGCCCTGTTGAACAACAGCAGGAGGGACGGTTCTGGTTGCAAATGTATCATTTGCAACCAGAACCGTCCCTCCTGCTGTTCATTCCCCCTCAACTTAGAGAATCCCATTTTTCGCAGATCGCCTTTTCAACAGATTGAAAGGCCTCGAGGACCTTGGGATTGAAATGTTCGGGATGGGTTCTTCCATCGCCTTTTGTGATGATCTCAAAGGCCTTTTCATGAGGGAAAGGTTTTTTGTAGGGTCTCCTGGATCGTAAGGCGTCATAAACATCCACAAGTGCTACGATTGAGGCCTCGATTGGTATATCGTCACCTTTTAAACCTTCCGGGTAGCCGCCGCCGTTGTATTTTTCGTGATGATACAGGGCGATTTTCAACGCGGTCTGGAAGTAGCTGTCATCGGATAGAAGCCGGTTGGCATAAACCGTGTGCTTCTTCATCTCCGTCCATTCCTCGTCGTTGAGCTTATCGGGTTTGTTGAGGATGCCGGTGGGGACAAATATCTTTCCGACATCGTGCAGCGGGGCATAATCGCGTATCTCATTCACTCTATCATCCGATAGTCCCATCTCCTTGGCAAGGATCCCGGAGAGCTCTCCCACTCTGATGATGTGATTGCCGGTATCCTCGTCATAGGCCTCGGCAACCTGGGCAAGTTTGTGGGAAAAGTCCCTGTAGGCTGTGTAGATCTCCTCCCCCTGCTCTTTGATGGAGATCACCATGTTCAAAAACTCCGTGATGAAATTGGCAAGCTGCTGTGATTCATCTTTTATTGCCATGGCATTTGTACTGCTCTGCATCATGAAAATAGCACCGTGTGTCGCCTTTTGCGATTTAAGAGGGATGAGTAAGCCTCTTTTATAGCTCTTCAATGCCGTTTTGATCCTGGCCGATGTGTCGACATCCATCATTCTGAAAGGCCCTTCAGAATCGTTGCTGAACAGTTCGGTTTTATCCGGGAACGGTAATTCTTCCGGAGGAATATTGAGCTTTTTCAACCGCTCAAGCTCATATCCCTTTGCATCAATCACTTGAATGGTCTCGCCGGACTTATACAGGACAAAACCACTGTCAAATTCGGGAAGGATATAGAAAAGATACCAGAACAGCTTGTCGATGAACTCAACCGTCGATTTATAAACCTTCCAATGAGAGGTCAGTTCGAGAAGCGACTGCTGCTTGATGATCAGATCCCTGAAGATCAGCTTTTGAGGGGAATTTAGGCTGGTGAAGATGATTGATTTAAAAATAAACCAGAAGGAAACGATCTTGAAAAAGTGTCCGAGGAAGTTGAAGAGACCGTATACGTCTGTGTATAACGTAAAGCAGGCCTCGGAGATGATTGTAAAGACAATGGATATGACCAGATAAGTGTAGACCGTGTTGTTGAAAAACTTCTTTTTATTCTTAATGAAAAAGAGGCTTGCTGCGAGCAGGAGGATGATGATGTACTCACTGATTTTCTTAAAGAGGGTGAGGCCGGTCTCCGCGTTGTAGCACTCGGGAAAAAAACCAGCTGCAACAGCGGCCAACAGTCCTCCCACAATGAGAGTATAGGTGAGAAAAAGGCCGCTCTCGCTCTGATTCTTTTTCTTGAAAAGCAACGAAAAGGCCAAAAGGAGTGTCAGTGCCTCTACATATCGGGCGATTATCCAGAGCTGGGTGGCCTCAAGCAAACCCGGTTCCAGAATGGCCATTCCCTTATAAGCGATGGTATGAAGCAGGTCGACAGTAGAAACGAAAAGGAAGCCCACCCCAAGGACTTTGATATACCCGTATCTGAAAAACCCCCTGGAATTCCATGCGATGATAAATATCATGAAGCCGACCAGAATGCTGAAAAACTCCGCCAGGACATGAAACAGGAGGTAATTACCGAAAGAGATGGTATAAAGAACAACACCAAGCGCAACAAACGGTAGCGTCTTTAATAGATATTCTCTTTTAAGAAAACCGCTTAAATTTTTTAGCATCTTAAACCCCGCTCATAATGCGTTTAATATATGATGATAAAATGAACTGTTTTAAGCCTAAACGCTTGCCCTTTTATTATATCACAACATGATTTAATGAGTTTAGAGGAAACTAAGTTCTTTGATTAAAAAGAAATCAAAAGGGTCCGGCTTTATTTTGACAAGTTTTTCTGGTATTGTATAATTATCAACAAAGATGGTGGTGAAGTAGTTGAGAAAGAGGGCTTTTTTTTACGGCTTCCTGATATTCCTGTTGATTCTGGCTGTACTCGTTTATCTTTATAATGCAACAAATCTCAGGCCTTTATCCAGTGGCTGGGTCATATCTGATGTTGAAAGTGAGAAAAACGAGCGTTTAAAAGAACATATCGGTAACGAGATCTCCTTTCCTTTCAGTGCTTATCTTGAAGAGGGGGAGAGCGTTATTATTCAAAGGGATGTTTCCCTGAGTAATGAAGAGACGGTTGTTGCCTTTCCCATAGCCCCGTTCGCTGAAAAGGGAAGTATCCACTTTGATTCAACGGTTATCGGTGACATTTCAAGGGTCAAGAATCAAAAAGAAAAGACCACGCCGAATGTCTTTCTGACGTATCTGATACCGAAGGACTATCATGGCCGGGAGGGCGCCTTAAAAATCGAGATAAACGGTCCGAGTGAGGGGGTTGTCATCTATTATCCGCCAATGCTCGGAAACCCCAATCTCATCAGAACGGCAACCTTCAAAGTCTTCTTTGTGGAGATGTACATGTATCTGATTGCCACCGGTGTTCAGATATTTATCGCCTTTATCATGTTCCAGCTTGGAAGCCACATTAAAAAAAGGAGTAAGGCGTACAAGTATTTGTCTCTCGGGATCCTCATGGGAACAGTGATTATCTTCAGTCACATCGTCTTTTTCCATTATCCGGCTTTAAACGACCGGTTGATTTATCAGTATCTGGAATTCTTCCTCTATCTGATGTCCTTCGTCTTCCTCTTTTACGGTCTTGAGCTGTTGGTAAGGAACAAGGGGGCCATATCGAGGTACTACTTCTATATCTCAGCGGGGATACTGCTTTTCATCCTCATGCCGTTTTTACCGTTAGTGCTCAAGGCGATAGTACTTCAGGTCTTCATATTGATTGTGGTTTTGACGATGATGTACATAACCAATAAAAGCAGATTGGTTCCCAACATCTTTCAGACAGTCGTAGCCGTTCTCTTCTTCTGTATGCTTTATGATGCCTTTTTCAGAGAGAGTTTTATCCAATTCCCCCTTCCGAGTATGCTCTCATACGGATTAATCGAGTTCAGCCTGGCGCTCGGCCTGATATTCGTCAATGATTTTGTCAAGGTATATGACAAGGAAAGGAGAACGCGAGAAAACCTCTCCGCGACGACAGAGGAGATGCATGCCGTCAACGAGGAGCTTGAGGCCTCTTATCAGGAGATCGAAAAGCTCAATACATCGCTTGAGGTTAAAGTCATAGAACGTACTCAAGAACTGAACACCAGCCTGATGGACATGAAGATGATCCTCGATAACATTGCCGAGGGCCTTCTCACGCTGGACAAAAGTCAGCGGGTGGAGCCGAATTACAGTGCTCAGTGTGAGCGGATTTTCGGTCAGGAGATTCACGGGGAAGCCTTTCCGGCCCTTGTTTTCGGTGAGGGCCGGGAGGATCAGAGAGAATTCCTGGAAAAAACGATATCCGCGATACAGCTCGAAAAGAATCCCTTAAGACTTGAAGCCTATCTGTCACTACTTCCACAACAGCTGTATCTGAACGGAATGTATATCCGGGCTGATTACAAGTGGATAGACGATCCTGTCCCCGGAGATATGCAGCTGCTGGTCATCTTACGCGATGTCACTGAAAGAAAAGAGCTTGAAAACAGGGTAATGAAGGAGAGAAATAACCTGTCAAAGATCGTCAAAGTCCTTGTGAATCTTGAAGAGTTTAAGCGAATAATCGATGATTACCGCAATTTCTGTTTCGAAGAAGTGGGAAACATCGTCGAAGGCAACGAAGATATTCAACTGATGGGGTCCATATTGAAAAGAAGGATTCATACGTTCAAGGGTAGCTTTGCCTGTTTCGGGCTTGATTTTATTGAAAATAAACTGCATGAACTTGAAAATGAGCTGGGAGCGCTTATCGATGAGTGCACCCTTCAAGAGGAATTTTGTGATGAGATCAGCCGGCTCCTGGATCCAAACCGCATGCTTCAATGGTTGCGAAAGGAACTGATGAGGATCAAAGAACAGATAGGCGAGGACCCCATTGAGAACACTAATACCATCAAGATACAACCTCAGCAGTTGGACAAACTGAAAATGAGGTTGAAAAAGGCCTTACCTGAAGCCTATTACACGCGTGTCGATCAGGAACTCGAATTCCTTAAAAAGAGAAATTTGAAAAAAGTACTCGCCTATTACAAGTTTGTTGTTGAGAACATCTCTGAAAAGCTTGGAAAACCGGTGAATGAACTTGAGATCAAGGGGGATGATGTCAAGGTCAACCCCGAACGGTATGTGAAATGGGTGGATTCTCTCGTCCATCTCTTCAGAAACTCGGTTGATCACGGGATCGAAGACACGGATGAAAGGATATTGAATGGCAAACCGGATAAGGGGCAGATCGCGATCGGTATTGACAATACCGGGGATGGCTTCACCGTCACAATCTCCGATGACGGAAGAGGCATCGATTTTGAACTGCTGAAGAACAAGGCCCTTGAAAAGGGCTTGATCACGCGGGAGAGCCTCAAAGAGATGAACGCCGATGATATCCGAAATCTGATCTTCCTCGAAGGCTTTTCAACAAAGGATACAACGAATCTTCTCTCAGGAAGAGGGGTAGGGCTTGCCAGTGTCAGGGCGGAATGGGAAAAGCTCGGCGGAGAGCTCGACATTGATTCCGAACCAGGTCAGGGAACGGCGTTTATCTTTAGGATGAGAAAAAGGATGCATGATTAAAAACAAAGCCAGGTAATGATCGTCATCATTTCCCTGTGTCAGGCGGACATACGCAGGAGTTTTATTAAAAATGCATGTGTTATAATGGTCAATCATCGTAAAAAAACAAGGAGGATGTATTATGACACAAAGAGCTAAACATCACGTTAAATTACCCGTTTTATTGATCCTCTTTCTTCTGATTCAAACAACGATCCTGTTGGCCTGTACCGGTATTCAGCTTACAGGTCAGGATGGAACGGTTGTCCGCGGACGGACAAATGAATGGGGAGATTTCAACATGCACTCCCGGGCCGCTGTGTATCCACGGGGCGAAGCGTTCCAGGCGTTGACACCCGACGGAAAAAACGGCATTCAGTGGCAGGTTGATTATGGATTTGTAGTCTTTCAGGCCAAAGAAGGCGTTACAATGGACGGGATGAATGAAAAAGGGCTTTCAGCCGGTGCCTTTTTGCATAAAGGGTTCGCAGAATATGCCGAGTATGATCCCGAATATGCGTCCATTTCTCTTTCCCCCAGTGATATCGTAACGTACATCCTGTCTAACTTCGAGACAATAGAAGAGCTGGACTCAGGACTTGAAAAGATAAGAGTTGTTCCCGTGGTGGATCCGGTCATCGGGAAGGCCTGGCCGGGTCATCTCATGGCATCTGACAAGACCGGGGCGTGTGTGGTTATTGAATTTATCGGTGGCGAGATAGAGATTACCGATAACCCGGTTGGTGTCATAACAAACAATCCGACCTTTGACTGGCATCTGACAAACCTGAGAAACTATGGGTATCTATCCAATCAACCATTCAAACCGGTTAAATGGGGCGACCTCGAAATAACACCCCTGGCCGCCGGATCAGGCATGTTGGGACTTCCGGGCGATTTCA
>CAZVWW010000120.1:4983-6753 GCA_964631265.1 uncultured Thermotogaceae bacterium | reverse complement strand
CGTGACTGGAACAGGGTGAAGTTGTCTGAGAAGAGTTTTTCACCGGTTTTCCCGGAGAAGAGTGAACCACCGGTACCGAACTTCAAACCGTGGAGTTCTGTATACATCTTCCCGAGAAAATCACACATCATCGGGAGAACAACCACTTTATGAATCCCGTTTTCAATAGCCGCGTCTTTTTTCAGCCCGGAACAGGTCATATCGACCAGCCGGATGAACTCATCTTTGTCCCATTTCGTTCCCTCGAATCCAACAAAGGCATCGGCCAGGTCTTTTGACGATTTTTCTTTAATGATAACACTTGACGAGATCTTCGATATCCTGCTGTTCAAGTTCAATCCCAGGTCATTTTCCAATGCTGTTTGATTGGTTGTCAGATTGATTTTGTTGGAAAAAATGAAGTCGGGTTGTTTCTCCCGAAGAACCTTCAGCATCTCTTCAATTTCCCGGGTAAACGCGACCCCGTCCTGGATATCGCATGCTAATTCCTCGTTTTTCTCCTGTTTACCGGTGGCATCATAAGGGTACTCAATAGTCAGTGATAGCTTGTCTTTGGCCTTTTCCCACATTTCTTGTTCATCGTACTTGCCGATGGCGCCGGTTACGCCGATTTTGTCATCATCGTACACTCTAAAGCCGGTCTTGGTGATGTTTTTCTTTCTGACTGATTCAATCATGGTTTGTGAAAGGTTAATGGATGTCTCTTCCGTTTTTATGGTCAATTTTTCTTTAATCATATCGATCCCCCTGTTTATTGAACGTTAAGATTTTTTGCCCGGACATAAGGCCCGCCAAACCCAACCGGTAACGGGAACTGTTCCATCTTACCGCAACCACCGGTGACGAACGAATGGAGCGAGATTTTATCAGACACGCCGTCTATTTCATTCAGGGTCTTGAAAACATTCCCGGATACGACGGATATTTTGAGAGGTTCGGCCACTTTCCCGTTTCGAATGGCATAGGCCAGCGAGGGAGCTATGGTGAAGGTGGTCATCCCCGATCCGTGTTTGATGGTTTCCACCAGGATCCCGTTATCCACTTCGGATATCAGCTGATCCAGATCCTTTTCGCCGTTTTCGATGTAAGTGGTTGTCATTCTCACGATCGGTTCGTACTCAAAATTCATACCTCTGGCATTCCCGGTCAGCTCTTCCTCCAGATAAGCCGCAGTTGAGGCACTGTGGAGTCTACCGCTTAATATACCGTCCTTAATCAGATAAGTTTTCTTTGCCTTTGTCCCCTCATCATCAAAGGGGATATGCCCGCTTCCTCTTGGTGAGCCATCATCCACGATGCTGAGCAGATCGGCTCCCACCTTTTTGCCCATCTGCCACTCTTTTCTCATCGTTTCGTCACCCACCATGAAGTCGGACTCGCTCTTGTGACCGAAGCTTTCATGGGCAAAGACACCGGCGGCAATGGGTGAAAAGATAACGGTGTAATTTCCCTGTTCGACATCTTTGGCATTTTTCAAAAAGGCCACTGATTGGTGGTATCGTTCTGTCAGTTCGGCTTCCCTGCCCTTCAACTCTTCAAATGTATCTGAAGAAAATTGATAATTCTCAGAGAAGGTCTTGTCTCCATCCTTCAGGTCAAAGCGGATTACAAAGCCGCATAGTTGAAAATCAAAGGTTAAGTCCGCCCCCTTACTTGAGAAAAAACGTTTTGTCTTCTTTTTATCCACATAGTAGCTTTTAATCGATGAAATCTCTGGTTCATCTTTGACGATGGCCGTGTACTTTGACAGTAACTCTTTTTTCTCGGTTA
>CAZVWW010000120.1:0-4883 GCA_964631265.1 uncultured Thermotogaceae bacterium | reverse complement strand
TACCCGCTTACGCTCTCACCACTCTCTTGCTTTTTGGTATTGTTATCAATTGCATCCTGAAAATATAATCACACTTGACAACCGCCGGAAAATCTGGTATGCTATTTCTGTACTTAGTTACTCAACTAACTAACCAAATAAGGAGGTGTCAGATGAAACTGGATGAGGCGTCACCGAAGCCGTTGTTTGTTCAAATCGGAGAAATAATCGAGGACATGATCATTAGCGGAGACCTTCAAGCCGGTGAACAGGTTTTTTCAACGAATCAGCTTTCTGAATCATTTAAGATCAATCCGGCCACGGCTCGGAAAGGACTGAATCAACTGGTGGATAAGGGTATCTTATATAAGAAAAGGGGATTGGGGATGTTTGTTCAAAAAGGCGCTGCGGGAAAGATTAAAAAAGAGAGAAAGAAGCATTTTTATGAGCATTATCTATCTGAGATGATGAATGAGGCCAAGAAACTCAGTATATCTAAGGCGGAGATAATCGAGATGATATCAAAGACGGGAGAAGGTGATTAGATGTCTCAAGAAAAACTGTCCCTGAGCGGGATTCACTATTATTACAACGGATTTAAAGCCCTCGACGACGTGTCTTTTTCACTTCGGGAAAATCAGATCATGGGCTTGATCGGTAGAAACGGTTCCGGAAAGACAACGCTTCTGAAAGTCATTGCCAATCAGTTGTTACCAAATCAAGGCACTGTCCGGATTGAGGGAACGAGTTTTCAGGATGCCCCCTCCATGACCAGAAAGATCTGTCTGGCCCGGGAGACACTGGGCAAGACCTTTGAACAGGGGGAGGTCATGAAAGTCAGACAGGTCCTGGATATAGCCGGGACGCTCTATGAGAATTGGGATGCTGAATATGCCACGAGGCTTATCAAGCGTTTTAGAATCGATGTCAAAAAGAAATATCCGAAACTGTCAAAGGGGATGAAAACCACGTTGGGGATCATTCTCGGATTGGCAAGCCGGGCGGAGATAACACTCTTTGACGAGCCGTATATCGGACTGGATCCGGTTGCCAGAGAGATATTCTACGAAGAGCTTCAAAAGGATTATAACACTAGCCCGCGAACGATCATCTTTTCCTCCCATCTGATCAACGAGCTGGAGGGGTTGTTCGAAAGAGTCTTGATCATCGATGAAGGCAAGACGATCGTGAACAGTGATGTTCAGGAGCTTAAAAACCGGTATTATCTCATTCAGGGACGCCGGGAAGATATTGAACGCCATGCAGCCAAATTTCGAACAATGTCAGTGGAAACAATCGGAGCACTTGCTTCATACTCTGTGGAGGCGCATCTGGATGAACAAACGATCCGGGATATGGAAAAGGATGATATCCGGGTCAGCCGGATAAGCCTTCAAAAACTGCTCTACCATCTGACAGAACGAACAGTAAATTACAAGACAAAGGCTGGTGAAAGCAATGAAGGGTAGCAAAACAATGAAAGTCATACTAAACCTATATTTACGCTTCATGTCCGTTTTTTTGGTCATTTTCGCCATTGTTGTCTTTTTGAACACGTTTCTACCCATCCTTTTTGACGGCAATCCGGTCAATTCAAATAGCCTGGAGGTTTACGATTTCACTAAACTGGGATCCGGACTCATTTCCAATCTCTTTGTCATGATCTACACATCGGTGATCATCTTTGCGATTAAATGCACGGCAACATATTTCGATCTCCTTTTGCTTTTTTCCGCAACGAGACAATCCATCATGAGAACGTTCAACACGATGAATATTGTTCTCACACTGGTTGGTACGGCCGCGTTAAACCTGCTATTACTGGCTGGGAACATCCCCGACAGAATCATGTTTCTGTTCCTGATAACCGTAAGTCTGTATTTTGTGGTGAACTTCATGAATTTCATCGGTTTTGTCGGGAAGTTGTTTGGCTGGTATTTTGTCGTCGGAAGCTTTATACTCCTGGCTGCTCTGATTATATCGACGGTCAATTTCATCGGCGGATTTATCATGATGCAGTTGTTTTCCCTGGAGATAATTCTTTTTATAGCCGTTGCAGCGTTTGTGTTTTTCTTTGTCAACCAGTATCTGGCAAAACGATACGAGTACAAATTGTGAGGTGATTGGATGAATATAAAAGGATTTTTGTTTCTGATTCTGTCAATAACCGTGCTTCTGGTCACGATATATTTCAGTGCTTCAAAAGGGCATTATTTACTAACATTTCCGGCTCATTTTACATTCAGCGACCGGGTGACCCTTAATAACCACTTTATTGTTTTAGACGATACAACGGTCTACCTGAAACTCGACAATCCAGATGATACGGTCGATATCACGGTTGAAATCACAGGCCCCGGGGGAACCGTTTATTCGAACGAACCCGGGCAAAACAAAAAACCGGAGAAGCTGGCACTTCAAAAAGGCACCTATACGCTGCATATTGAAGGGCGGAATGGTTCTGAGACCAGGATCCAATTCGATATGGGGTATTACACGGATGAAGTGAGGTTTCTTAAGGAAGAATAGGTGACTGAGCGCTCTTTGACCTCTCTCTGAAGGATTTGCAGGGAGAGGTCATATGACAGCGATGTTCCCGTAATCCGGGTTTTATCCACCAGCTCCTTGTGGATCAACGGACCGGTCCCCCTGATCAGCAATAAGGAAAGAGGAGTAATTTCTCATTCTTCATTTCTTGAACAGATCGTTCAAACCCGGATTTTGAGAAAAGGCAATAATAAACCTCTCTGTCCCCGGTCTCAAGGAAGCCGCTCCGCTTCAACAATAATTGGTAATCTTGCAGGGAAACCTTCTTTTCCCGCCATTTGCATTCACAGAAGATAATATTATTCTCATCATAAGCTATGATATCGATATCATAGCTTTCATTCTTTGTTCCGGGGATTTTGCCCCAATGTTTACCGATTTTATGAGGTGTAAATGGCAGGATATCCGGATTTTCTTTTAGGTACTGTATGCAGAAGCGTTCAAACATAATGCCCAGATGATTTTGAATCAGCGGATATACACGGTTGTAGGTCATTTCACTGTCGAACTCAAACGCCGAAAAGTACCGATCGATGATGTTGAAGTAGAAATTGTAGTAATGATCAGCGATGACATATTTTGCGTTTCGTTTTTTTTCGGAAAGGATCGGATTATTCTTCTCAATAATCTCATACTCATCTTCCAGTTCTTTTAAATACTTTGAAAGCGATGTTCTGGCAATCAGTGTTTTATCCGCCAGTTCCGGAAGGCTTTTTCTTGAACCGGCGAGCGCTTTAAGGATTGAAAAGTAGGATTTATGTTCCCCGCCAAATTCCCGGATCATGATGTTTCTGGCCTCTTCTTTAAACGGGGAGAAGTCATCAACGAATAGATCAAAGAGAGCTTGTTTTAGTGGGTTCCCCTCTTCAAATGCTAATAAGTACTTTGGAATACCCCCAACCAGCATGATGATCTCAACAGCTTCTTGTTGTGAATAACCAAAGGTTTGCAGGATGGATATCGACTCTTTTAAGGAAAATGGCCTTATTTTGATCAAATAATCGTTCCTGCCGAATAATGGGACTTTTTGATCAACAAACATCTTTTTGATCAGTCCAACATAGGACCCGAGGATAAAGAGCTTTGTATCGGTTTGCGTTTCATCCCAGGCATGTTGGAGTGATGACATTATGCTTTTATTGATTCTGTTGTAATTCTGGAACTCATCAAACACTACGTACTGCTTTAGCCTGAACAAATCCGAAAAGAGATCATACCAATTCGTATAAACCGCCTTTGAAAAGCTTAAACTCAGTTGGGAGAGGGATTGTTCCTCACTCAGAACCTCGACAAAAAAATATAAGAATCCATTACCGGCATCTTTTTCAAAGGCCTTTTTAATGAGGGTGGTTTTGCCGATTCGCCTTCTGCCGTAAAAAACAACCATCTGCTTTTTGTCTTTGGACTTGATGCGACGGATGAACTCTGTTTCCTTCTTTCTGTTATAAAAGATCATGGCCACCTCTTTTATATGCTGATAGATAATATATTCTTCAGTATATTACCACATAGTATATTATAACACATATCATCCATGATAGCCAACGAGGCGATAGTTGTTTCATCCAACATTTCAGACGGTTTAATAGGGTCTGTCAAACCGTTTATCAAAGGCATTGTTCTGTTTCAGTTGCTTATTCCACATTAATTCGAACACATGGCATTTTGCCAGTATTTTCATGACAAAAAGGGCCGGTCCGGGTAAGCTTTCAGGCATCGCAATCTTCCTCAAAAGGGCGTCATCGAGTCTGTTCTCCTCTTCAAAAATGTGTCCGAGTCTGGAGAGGAGTTCCGCATCCTTGAACTTTTCCCGGCGGATGCCTCTTACCCCTTCCGACTTTCCTCTGACAATCGTTCCAACGTATTGAGCCCCCACCCGGCTGGTGAATCTTTCGCAGTATCGTTCAACGGTTCTTGACTGTTTCGCCTCAGGAAAGCCCGACTGGATGAGAAAGAGAAATTGTTTTCCTGAAAACAATCCTTTTCTGTTTCCGATGGCTTCAAACAACTCTTTGACAAAACCCGGCATAGAATCCGTGTAAAGGGGAAACCCGATCATGATGGTATCGAAATTATCAGCTGCTTCTATCAGCTCAGCGTATCTTCTCCTGTATTGTTTTAAGGAAACAATGTGGAAAAAGATGTCCTCCTGTTCTTTTGAGACGGGAAGTGTTTTTTCATGAAGGGTTCTCGAGCTCATCCCGTCGCCGAAGTATTCCAGAAGTGTGTCGGTGTTGCTCCTGTTCCCCCTCGGAGAACCGTTGATCGCAAGTATAGCCATATCAGATCAATTCCCCTTCCGCGTCTTTCAACTGACAAAAGAAACGCAGTTCAGAATGCATGTTGATGACAAACCG
>CAZVWW010000119.1:0-6811 GCA_964631265.1 uncultured Thermotogaceae bacterium | reverse complement strand
TAGTTCTTCTCGGTGTCGATTGGCCCTTCCGTGCAGAATGTTCGCATCGGTATCATCTCTTTTCTTTTGCTGCTTTGATTATATCATGATCTATTTCCGGTGTTGGTGAGAGAAGATGACAGGGAGAGTGACTATGTTATAATGATAGAACTCAACGTGTTCTTTATTGTTGAAGCGGTTTAAGAACGGATTTTCTGATTTTAGAAGGATCAATAAATGAGAGAAGGAGTCGTTTTGTCAAGAGGCAACAATCTCCTCATCGACCTGGCGAGGATTTTAATGGGGCGTAAAGTAGAACGGTTTTCGTTTCACCGTCCGGAAAACGAACCTGACTTTTCGTTGGAAAACGCAGGGCTTTATCTTCATGTACCATTCTGCAAGACGTTATGCAAATTCTGTCCGTACTACAAAGTCAAATATGAGAAAGTGCTTGCCCGGAGCTTTTTGAAGGGGCTTAAACAGGAGATAATCGAGGCCTCACAAAAAAGGCGGATCGATAATGTCACCTCAGTGTATTACGGGGGCGGTTCACCGGGGATTATGAGCGGGGATCTTGCTGATATCAACACTGTTATCCGGGATCATTTTGCCTTCAACGGGGATTTTGCAGTTGAACTGCATCCGGACAATCTAACCCCTCGGCATTTGAACGATATTGTAGAGGCCGGCTTTACTATGATAAGCGTCGGTGTCCAGTCTTTCGAACCTCCTTTGCTGGAGACCCTGGGGCGGAACGATACCACTGGACCTTATGAGAGGTTGCAAAAACTCAAAACATACCCTTTCAAGACCATTGATATCGATCTGATCTTCGGCATTCCGGGGCAGACAGAGGCATCTTTGAAGAGGGATTTCCAAAAGGCTGTTGAGCTGGGGGCGACTCAGATATCGACTTATCCCTTTATCGCCTTTTCCTATCTTAAGAACACCCAAAAACCACTTGGCCGGGCTGCGAAGAAGCGTCATTTAAAAGCTCTGTTGCAGTTCTCAGAGGAATGTGGTTTTGAACGGACTTCTGTCTGGACATTTGCAAAGAAAGGAACAAAGCGCTATTCATCCGTGACACGGGATTTTTTTGTGGGGTTCGGACCCAGCGCCACCACACTGACCAGGGATGCGTTCTACATCAACACGTTCTCGGTGAAGGAGTATGTCCGAAAGACGCTGAAAAAAGAGTCTCCGGTTGCCCTTCAAATGGACTTTACGGCAAGGGCACGGATGCTTTACTGGTTCTTCTGGAGTTGTTATGAGATGAGGCTTGACAAGGATGCGTTTTATTCGATCTTTCAAAGGGAATTGAAGGATGTGTTTTCTTTCTGGCTGTTCGCAGGGAAGCTGTTCGGCTATCTCACTGAAACGAAGGCAGCGTATCTTCTCACGGAGAGAGGAGCGCTTGTTTATCATGAGATCGAGCAGAGGCTGACGGATGCCTATATCGATAAGACCTGGAAGGTTTGTTATAACGAGCCCTGGCCTTTGAAGCTGAGGATTTAATTGAAGGTTTACAGCGGGGGTACTGGTATTAAATAGGACATGAGCCAGGGGACTCATGACTGGATAACGGCTGCACGCCGGGGACATGCAGCCAGAGAATAGGAAAACACCCAGGGGGGTGTTTGGTGTTTGATACGCTCCGACCCGGGGGAGTCGGAGCGAGGGCTGGGTTTATGGCCTTTGCACGTCGTTTCGGTAAGCGGTAGTCTTGTGGCCGGAACTCTGTAGTGGCTTTCCCGTGGTCCACTCTTAAGAACCAAGCATTTCTTTTAGGGTTATGATTTCATCCTCAACAGCTTGGTACAGCCTGGTTAAAGTCTTAAACTCGCAATTATTCTCGGCAGCTTTTTCAAGTTCGAAGGCCGTTTCCCGGAGGATTTCGAATCGCATGCCGGCGGCCATCCCTTTTAATTTATGGGCAGCTTGCCGGAGCTGTTCTTTGTCCTTCTCATCATAGGCTTGTTTTAATCTTTTGCCATCCCGGTCAAGTGATTGCCGGCCGGTGGTCATGATTCTTTCCATCACAGATTCTCTCTTTTTTAAAATGGTAAAGAGCTGCTCTCTGTTGAAATGGACCGGGACTTTGTGCTCTGGGTTTTCAACTATTTTTTCTGAATACAGATAACGGTAGTTTCTGAGAACTCTTGAAAGGCTCTTTTCTTTCACGGGTTTTGGCAGGAAATCCGCCATGCCTGCCTCCAGGGCTTTCTCTTTCTCCCCTTTGATAACGGCCGCTGTCAGGGCGATGATATAGGGCTCTTTTCGCCTGGTCTTGCTGATCTTTTTAATCTTCCGGGTCGCTTGATACCCGTTCATTTCAGGCATCTGGATGTCCATAAAGATAATATCGGGGTTTGCCTCTTTGTATCGTTTTACGGCTTCCTTTCCATCGTGCGCCTTGACAATATTGACGTTCTCGATTAGGTCGTCAATGATGAATTCGGTCAGTTCCATGTTCAACTCGTTGTCCTCAGCGATCATGACGGTCACTTCATTCAGGGGGCTCAAAGCAGGGGACTTCTGTTCCCGGGTTTTCTGAGCGTTTTTTTCCTCTTTTGGGATCTCCCGGTCCGTTTCAGGTGTTGCCCGTTTCAAGTCCAGGGTAAAACTGAACACGCTTCCCTCTCCCGGTTTACTGTATAGCTCCAATCTGCTTCCCATCATTTCCAGCAGTTTGTTTGATATGTTCAGCCCCAGTCCTGTTCCGCCAAACCGTTTGGTTGTTGAGGGATCGGCCTGTGAAAAGGATTCGAATATCTTTTCCTGCACGTCTTCTGAAATGCCGATACCAGTATCTTGAACCGAGAAATCGATCTTTACGGTGTCCTTTTTCCCGATGTCATTCATTAATCTGACTGAGAGTTTAATCTCACCCTCTTCTGTGAACTTAACGGCATTACTCAGGAGGTTTGTGATAATCTGTCTCAATCGCATAGAGTCTATCATCACGTACTTTGGTATGTCCTCATCGGATTCAAACAGGAGTTGTATGTCTTTTTTCATGGCGTTGTATTCGATGATATCCAGAGAAGATTTCAGGAGTTCGATTAGATCGACCCATTCCTCATTTAGTTCCAGTTTGCCGCTTTCAATCTTTGAAAAATCGAGGATGTCGTTGATGATCTCCAGGAGGGAGTCCGCTGATTTTGAGATATTGTCCAGAAATTTCGCTTGTGCTTTGTTCAGAACGGTCTTCTTGAGCATATTGGTGAAGCCGATCACCCCGTTCAACGGGGTGCGGATCTCATGGCTCATGTTGGCCAGAAAATCACTCTTTGCCTTACTGGCCTCCTGCGCTTTTATCTTTGCTTCCCGAAGCGCTGTAATGTCAAAGGCATACTCCACATAGCCCAGAAAACTACCATCATCACATATAATCGGTGAGATAAGCTTTTCAAGAGCTTTCCCTGTGACTTTTTCGAGAATGTTGTCTTTTTCAGAAATGTTTTTTTGAAGCATCCCGTCTTTGAACTTTTTATTCAAATGACATTTCAGACAGGGGGTTTCTCGTCCCGCAAAGACCTCATAACAATACCGGCCGTAATTAAGGTTATGTTCAGGATAAGCGTTTTTGGCAGCATTCAGCCAGTTGTTGTTGGCAATAATGATACGGCGTTCTTTGTCCACAACGATAAGATAACCCGGCAGATTGTTGATGATGGTTGTCAGAAGATTTCGGTTTTCTCTGAGTCTTTCCTCTGCCTTTTTTCGCTCAGTAATATCCTGTGCCACTTTGACATAGTTCACAATCTTCCCGGCGTTATCGATGACAGGTGAGATATTGGCCTCTTCCCAATAAGTCTCTCCGTTTTTCTTCCGGTTGATGAATTCTCCCACCCATTCTTTACCTCTCTTGATGTTGTGCCACATCTCCCGATACATGCTTTTAGGGTTATCACCCGAATTAAGGATTCTGGGATTTTTGCCTCGAACATCCTCAAAAGTGTATCCGGTGACCTCCTGGAACTTCCGGTTGACATATTCGATTCTCGCTTTCAGATCCGTTATCACGACAACAGAAGGACCCTGTTCAACGGCTGTGTAGAGTTTTTTAAGTTCGTTTTCATTCTGCTTGTTTTTGCTGATATCTCTCACCGCTCCGAGGATCAAGCCTTCCTCGGGATCGAAAAGTGAAGCATTTATCGAGACATAAATGGTCGAACCGTCTTTTCTTATCAACTCGTGTTCCGAATGGGATAAGCCACTTTCTTTCATTTGGTTCAGACTTCTAGCAACCCTGACCTTTAACCCGGTCGGTGTAAAGTCTTTGATATTCATCTGTTTGAGCTCTTCGGGTTTATATCCCAGCATATGAGAGGCCTTTTGATTCGCATCCTTTATCCAGCCTTCTGCATCATGGATGAACAGAGCGTCACTCGACCGTTCAAAGAGCAGTTTATATCGGTGTTCCGCCTTCTGATTATCTGCCAAAAAAATCTTCTCCTCATTGACTCTTCTCAAAGGCTATTATACCATCAGTACGTGGTGACTATTTAAAAGCCCCATTTCTTTATTTGTAATTTATTTGATAGCCCCCTGGGTGATTCCCGCGATGAATCGTTTCGAGAAAATAAAGAATATGATCATGATGGGGATAACCGACATGGTTAAAGCCGCTGCTATCAAATGCCACTGGTTTGAATACTCACCGAAGAAGACTGAAACGGCGAGTGGGACGGTTTCCTTGGACCTGCTCGATATGATGATCAGCGGGAAGAAAAAATCGTTCCAGACGTTGACAAAATTGACCAGTCCCACAACTACCAGAGCTGGTTGCGTGAGGGGCAGAGCTATCTTCCAGTAGATGGTCCAGGGGGTGGCCCCGTCCATTTTGGCGGATTCTTCTATCTCAACGGGAATACCGTCCATGAAACTCTTCATGATAAATGTGGCGAAGGCAAGACCGGTTGACATATAAACCAGGATAAGGCCAATCCTTGTATCCAGGAGATTCAGTCTGTTCAACGTGACATAGATCGGAATAATAGCCAAACGTGCCGGAAGGGCAAGCCCCATGATGATGTAGATATAAATGAATCTTCTGAACTTAAAGCGGTATCTTGAGATCATGTAGGCCAGCATGGACGAAAAGAGTAAAATTCCCGATATAGCGACCAGTGAGACGATGAGACTGTTCAGATAAGCCGGTCCGAGGTTTGCCTCATCCCAGGCTTCCGTATAATTGGATAAATTGAATTCCCCCGGTAGTTGAAAGGGTTCCAGGTAGATCTCTCTCATAGATTTAAAACTATTAATGAACAGCACACCAAACGGTGTGGCAACAATGATGAAATATAGCACCAAAAGTAAAAAGAGGATTATTCTTGTCGTTAGATTGATTCTAAGCATTTGTACTCCTGCTCCTTTTGTCAAGTATAGTGGCGTATACCATGGATAAAGGAATAACCATGACAAAAATGACGACTACAACTGAAGCACCCAATCCGTAGTCCTGTGCTGAACTTCCGAGCCCCCCGAATGCCGTTCTGTAGAAGAAAGTCCCGAGAACATCCGTGGAACGGAAAGGACCGGCCTGCACACCTGTAAGTGCGTATACAACATCAAATATGTTAAAGGACCAAATAAAGATTAGGATCCCCATTGTTTGCATGGTTGGAACTGTCAGCGGGAAGATGATCTTTCTTATAATCTGCCAGTTTTTCGCTCCATCTATATAAGCTGCATCAAAGAGATCTCTTGGGATGCTGATAATGGCTGCTAGAAAAACGAGTATGTAAAAGCCGATGTTTCGCCAGACATTGACCATGATAACGGTCGGCAGAGCTGTTTCGGCCTGCCCCAGCCAGGGTTGGGCCAGATTCTCAAGCCCGATCAACTCAAGGAACGAGTTAATAAGTCCCCATTGCGGGTTTAGAAGCATACTCCAGATAAATCCTACCAGTACCATGGATATGACATTCGGCAGATAGACAACCGTCCTGAAGAACCTTCTCCCCCATATCCTTGACGTTAACACAACGGCTACCAGGAATGCAAATCCCAGTTCGAAGATCGTATTCATAATAAAGAAGATGAAACTGTGACTCAATGCTCTTAAAAATTCTTCGGAATAAATACCGAAAAGGATATTTTTGAAGTTTTCAAGCCCTACAAAAGTCTTATCCCCGACACCGGCATAGGAATAGAAACTGAGATTAAAACTATATCCTATGGGAAAGATAACAAACATCGAATAAATGGTGAGAGCTGGTAATACAAACAGTAGTACATATTTTAACTTTACTTTCATCTGATCAGTTCTCCTCCCGAAAAAGATTTAAAGAAAAGCGGACAAAAGTGTCCGCTTTTCCCCTTTGTTTCAGTTTCTTAGTCTTCTAATGTGTTTAATCTTTCTATAAGGGGCTCATACCACTGGGAAAGGGCATCCTGTGCATTCTGAGCCAATTCTCTCGGTGTTATTCGGTTACTGTACATCTCCTGAAGACCGGGACTCATCACATCTCCATACAGGGATGGTTTACCGGTTACAAATTCGGAACCTACCCAGTAGACGTATGGAGAAGCATGGTCTTCTGCTGTCTGGTTTGTCTCTCTCAGTATTGCTGAGTCGGGCATTTCAGCCCCTGTGACAGCGGGAATGTTGAGTGTGATATTACTGAATATCGTCCCGAATTCAGGGGTTGCAACAAATTCAAGGACCTTTTCCGCTGCTTCCTTATTATCGGCGTTTGAGGACATTCCAATTGCTCCGTCCATATAAACATAGGCGTAGGGCTTGTTGCCTTCCCAGTCGGGCGGCACCATGAAGTATCCAATGTTTATGTCGGGATTCAATTCTCTCCACATCTGAACACCC
>CAZVWW010000118.1:0-6869 GCA_964631265.1 uncultured Thermotogaceae bacterium | reverse complement strand
GTCCTTCAATCCACACCGCAAGAGAGCTCAAAAATTGACGCTTGGATAAACAGGATTGAAGAAAATTATCCTGATTTTGATGTGGTGTTTATTGATGGTGTGCCCGGTTTCGGGGAAACCACACTTCATTCTGCGAAAGAAAAGGCAGAAGACTTCTATTTTCGCCATACGGAAAAAACACCCTTTGAAAAAGGTTTGGAAAGCGCTGCTTATAATGAAACCTTTTTCACAGAGGAGACCTATGATTATGAAAAGAAAAATGTGCAGGTTGTCTTTGCCCCGGTAACAGATGCGGAAGGTTTCCCAAGTGGGGTTGGAATATTCCTTTTCGGAACAGGGGAATACGATAAATATGTCAATTTACTGAATATCTTCTCCATTGCGGTCATAGTGATCTTTGTTTTAGTTTACGGCCTATTCCAGTTTACGAGAGATCCCGGATTGAGTTTTATCATCCTTTTCCTGTTTATCATTGTCGGTATCTTCATCGTCTATCCGCTCTTTGAAGCCGTGAGACTTACATTCATTCAAGACGGGGATTTCTCCCTGGAGACCTGGAAAAAGATACTCACAACAAAACAATACGTTTCCGCCTTATGGGGGAGCATCAAGCTGGGGATTTTAACAGCCACTTTCTCAACACTTGTGGGTTTTTTGTTCGCTTTTATGGTGACCAGGACAGCCATTAAGGGGAAGAAGTTCTTTTCCACAATGGCGACATTGCCGGTCATATCCCCCCCGTTCTCTTTGACGCTGTCAATCATACTGCTTTTTGGTAACAACGGACTGATAACAAAGCAACTCCTGAATATTCAGAATTTCAGCATCTATGGGCTTGGAGGGTTGACTATTGTACAGACGATGGGGATGTTCCCGATCGCCTTTTTGACGATGGTCGGGGTTCTGAACGCAATCGATTCGACGCTTGAGGACGCGGCGATGGATCTGAGTGCAACGAGGCGAAAGACTTTTATGTCAGTCACGCTTCCCCTTGCAGTGCCGGGAATACTGAGCTCCTGGCTGCTTGTCTTTACCAATTCGCTCGCAGATTTTGCCAATCCGCTTATCCTTGCCGGGGACTATCGTGTGCTCTCCGTTGAGGCTTATATGGAAGTGACCGGGATGAACCGGCTCGGCAATGGTGCAGCGCTTTCCATCCTGCTTTTGTTGCCCACATTAACGGCCTTTTTGATCCAGCGGAACTGGGTCAGTAAAAAATCATTTGTCACAGTCACCGGGAAACCATCTGCCACGCTGACAGAGCTCACCTCGAAACGGGTGAGAAGGTTTTTACTCATCGTCATGATTGCAATCGTGGCCTTTTTAATCGGCCTTTATGGAACAATCGTGGCCGGGTGCTTCGTGGAGAACTGGGGAATTGACTACTCATTTACCATGGACAACTGGGTCGAAGCATTGGAAAGAGGAAAAGACGCCATCATCGATACAACGACCCTGGCAGCCACAGCAATGCCTATCGCCGGAATAATCGCCATGATTGCCGCAATGGTCATCGTCAGGAAGAAATTTACTGGAAAGCGGTTGATGGGAGCCCTGATCATGACCCCGTTTGCCATCCCGGGTACGCTCATTGGTATCAGCTACATACTGGCCTTTAACAAGGCTCCGCTTATCCTGGTGGGTACAGGGGCCATTATTGTCATCAATTATGTGATCAGAGAACTACCCGTCGGAGTGGAAGGCGGGATTGCCACTTTACGGCAGATTGATCCAGCCATTGAGGAGGCAGCTCAGGATCTCGGGGCGGATGTGCCGACTGTTTTCAGAACGATTATTCTACCTCTGATCCGTCCGGCCTTTATCTCCAGCCTGTCCTACACCTTCGTCCGTTCCATGACGGCTGTCAGTGCCGTTATATTCCTGATTTCCGCCAAATGGTATCATATGACGGTATTAATATACAACTTCTCTGAAAACCTCCGATTCGGTTTGGCAAGTGTCCTGGCAACGACGCTTATCATCATTGTACTGACCGTCTTCGGGTTGATGCGTCTATTGCTGAGACAGAACAAATCGCTTGAAAAAAATGTTGCAGTAAGCAGGGGTGAATGATAAATGAATAAGCGAAAAAACACAGCATCTGTTACTCTTGAAAAGGTTACCAAGATCTTTGACGATAAACAATCTCAAACAAAGGTTGTCGCTGTTGACAATGCCAATTTTGAGATAGAACCGGGCCAACTTGTGACGCTGCTTGGTCCCTCGGGTTGCGGAAAGACAACAACGCTGAGAATGATAGCCGGATTTGAATTACCAACCAAAGGGAGAGTGTTAATCGGCTCACAGGATATCACATATCTGCCCCCAAATAAGAGGGATACAGCAATGGTCTTTCAAAGTTACGGTCTTTTCCCGCATATGAACGTATATGATAATATCGCCTACGGACTGAAATTGAGAAAGGTTCCCAAGGACAAGATTAAGAAACGGGTCATGGAAATACTGCGGATTGTGGGACTTGAAGAGCTACATTCAAGAGCCCCGTCAAGACTGTCCGGCGGTCAGCAGCAGCGAGTTTCTCTGGCACGTTCTCTGATTGTTCAACCCTCGGTTCTGCTCCTCGATGAGCCCCTGTCCAATCTTGACGCACTTCTGAGGGAACAGATGCGAGTTGAAATCAGAAGAATTCAACAATCATTCGGGATTACGGCCGTCTATGTCACCCATGACCGGGTTGAAGCAATGAGCCTGTCTGATCTCATTATCGTGATGTACAACGGTAAGATAATACAGATTGGTGCCCCTCACGAGATTTATGAGAGACCCGTTTCACAGTTTGTAGCCGGGTTTATCGGCAAAGTTGCCTTTTTTCCTGTCGAGATTCAGGAGTTCACAACGGGTGATGAAGGAGGAAAAGCTAAGTGTGTGGTCAAGGTCAAGGAAACAGTCCTGACGATTGATTCTTTTGCAGATGACGTGTCTATGGAAAAACCCGCTGTGATGATGTGTCGGCCGGAATCGATGGAACTGGTTGAAAAGGGTCAGGGAATACTGGACGGAACGGTTAAGAACAACATCTATCTGGGCAACAGCGTGGAGGCATTTGTTGACACCGAATTTGGAGAGATCCTGATTCAGATAGACAACCCCGCTCAGAAGAAGATCTTCCAGGAGGGGGAGCAGGCCTCGATCGTCGTTAACTCAGAGCAGGCCAGGATCCTGGTTGATGAATAATCCTCAGTCTACAAATGATTAAAGAACGTTTCTATATCAAAAGGTTTAACAAGAAAGGCCTCGGCACCGAGGTCTTTCATTCTTTTTTTGATCTGTTGATCGTTTTTTCCGCTCAGAATAAAGACAGGCGTTCTTTTTGCATCGGTGTTCTCTTCAAATTCCTTTATCTTTGTCAGGAGTTCTTCCCCATCCATAATCGGCATATTCAGATCAACCATTACGGCATCCACTCTTCCCGGATTCATCCTGTATCTTGAGAATAGTTCTTTTCCGTTACTGAACGAAACCACTTCAATATCCCTCCGGGAAAAGGCCTTTGTAAGGATCTTTCGGGTGAAGATATCGTCATCGCCAATGAACATCCTGTTCAGTTTAATCTTTGCCGTATCCTTTTCTCTTTTTTTAGTTTCCCCGGGAAAGACATGCTGTAGAAACAGGTTAAATGTAAAGGTTGATCCCCGATCGATTTGGCTCTCGACACTGATAGTCCCGCCCATCAGCTCCACAAGTTCTTTCGTTATGGCCAATCCCAGGCCGGTACTCTTATGCCGGCCCGATTTGTTCTTAATGGTATAGAAACGTTGGAACAGGTGCTTGATCTCCTCGTCAGATATACCGCTTCCTGTATCGGTTATTTTAAACTCAATCTCAGTTAATTGGGAGTCTTTCGTCTTTTCAAAAACATAGACATCGATCGTTCCCTCGGGTGTGTACTTGATCGCATTGCTGAGGAGGTTGTTTAAAACCTGTTTGATCCGTTTGGGATCGCCGATGAATTCTCTTTCAATCTTATCATCAACAGCCGTCTTGAACTCTATGCCCTCTTTCCCGGCATTGTACTCAAACGGTTTAAGCGTCCTCTTCAGCATCTCATGGAAATTAAACTGTTCATTCTCAAGCTCTAAACTGCCGGCCTCAATACGGGAAAAATCCAGAACATCGTCAATGATGTTAATGATGTGCTCTATTGAATCCTCGGCCATATCAATGTATTCCTTCTGTTCTCCGGAGAGGTTACTGTCCTTTATCAGTTTAAGGACCCCTGACAAGTTGTTCAACGGGGTGCGGATATCATGGGTCAGATTATCGATGTATTCCGTTCTCTTGCTGTTTGCTTTTTTAACCTCTTCAAGCGCTATTTCAGCACGTTTTCTGGCAGAAGTGAGCTCATTCTCGATCTGTTTTCTCCAGGTGATATCCTGCAACGTACCAAAGATAACCAGATCCCTGTCTTGGAATCTCCCGCGGCTGTCCACGGTGCTGTATATGTTACGCTGCTCCCTGTTGTCTTTTCTCAGAATTCTGAACTCACAGCTGCCAGAGCCTTCCCGTTTCACCTCGTCGATGAACTCATGAACCTTCTGCCGGTCATCGGGGTGTATAATCTCTTCAAAACTGTTCCGGTCGAGTGCTTCTCCTTTGGAAAACCCGAGAATGGATCTGAGTTCTTCCGATGTAAATTGTCTGTTGTCTTCCTGAGAGTATTCAAAATTCCCCATCCCGGCCATTTTCTGTGCCTCTTTCAGTCTTCTTCTGCTTTCTGTAAGGTATTTCAAGGCGCCTTTACTCTCGGTGATATCCTGATCGGTCCCGGCAATTCGATAAACGATTCCATCCTGATTCTTGATCGGATGTCCAATGGTCTGGATGTACTTCTCTTTGCCGGTTTCTGTGATAATTCTAAACTCACTCTTATACTCAATCCCCTCAGTTAGGACCTTTGAAAAATACTCGTCCACTTTCTCTCTGTCATCAGGATGGATCAACTGGTGAAACTCATCAGCATCGGGGGGGCTTTCTCTGTTCCACTCAAAGATCTCATAGTTGCTTTCCGACCAGATCGTTTGATTCTTTAGTGGATAATAGTCCCAGTTTCCGATCTTGGCAATCCTATCAAGTTTTAATCTCCTGTCAAGTGTCTGTCTACTAATAAATTCCGGATTTTTAAATGGCTGAAGGATCACCGCGGAGGATATGGATGAGATTCTTACGAAAGTTGTAAGATAGTATTCATCGGTCATTTCAAGATACAGTGCAATGGATTCTAATTTCTGCTTCTCACCGTTCTTGACCTTCTGCATGATCCTGTGTTTTCTCATAAATTCGTTCATCACTGGAAACAGGTCACTTAAGTGTCTACCCTTTATGTTCCCCTCAATAAAAAAGTTTTCCCTGAATGCCTTATTCGCTTTTTTTATTTCAAATCTTATCTCTCCGGATTCTTCTTTGATCTTCAACAACAGAAGAGGCTCCTTCAGTCTGCTGAATAAGACTAAATAAGGTGATAGAGAAGCTGCTCTAATGATATTGTGGATAAGAAGATAAGCCAACAACAGAAACGATAAAATAACGATAAATAGAAAGATCAGTATCCCGCCTTATAGGTATCATATAAACCTAATTATACAGCAGACGTAACAATAAGTCAATCAACGGTCCCGTGATTGTGAAAACAAAAGGTTGTAGTCTAAAGACCGGTTTGACTATCCGCTATGACTATGATATAAAGAATTAGCCTTGGCTGTTTACCGATGACTGCTGAGGATGAGAAGGAATCAAGGTCGAGGAATCAGGGGGACAGGTCCCTTGATTAAGAATTCATAATCAAGGGACCTGTCCCCCTGATTCCTTTTGATTGTTGACTGTCTTAATAATAACAGTTTAAGATTTGACTGTTGTTTGACTAACGACTGGGTCTATGATATAAAAAGGATAAAGCGAGGTGGCCAAATGCTCGTACTGATATTGTTATCCTTCGGGGCAGGTTTGTTCTTAGGTCTTAAAAAGCAACTGGGTTTCATGAAGAAGATCAAGATCATTCCGATTTTGACCCTGTTACTTCTCTTTTCAATGGGGACAGAAATAGGCGCCAACGATAAGCTCTTCAACGATTTGCCAAAAATCGGGATTCAGGCCTTTTTAGTCGCAGTATTTGCAGTGGCGGGTAGCTTTACCTTCACTTATATCTATACCCGGCTCACGGGAAGCGATGGTGAGAACGATGCTTGATATGCTTGTCATGATAGGGGCATTGGTGATTGGTATTCTCTTTGGCCGTTTTTTCAATTTCAAGGTTCCGGGAGACATGATTACACTGATACTCATGCTGCTGGTCTTCTTCGTCGGGGTCGATATCGGAAGGGAAGAGGGAATCTTGAAACGATTAAAATCCAATCTTTTCAGTATTCTTTCTCAGACAATCATGATCATCCTTGGAACGTTTTGTTTTAGCGCATTAGCATCGTTCTTTATGCCGTTCTCGATAAAAGAGACGGTGGGAGCTGCTGCCGGATTTGGCTGGTATTCTCTCTCGGGGGTTATGATCAGCAGTCTTCATTCGCCTCTGCTGGGAACTGTCTCCTTTGTTTCAAATGTCTTTCGGGAACTGCTCTCCATTCTGCTGATTCCCGTTCTGGCAAAGATTAATCAGCGAGCAGCTGTATCAATAGCGGGTGCAACCTCTATGGATGTCCTTCTGGGTTTATGTTCAAAGAACACAACAAGAGACAACACCCTCATTGCCTTTGGTCAGGGCGTTCTCTTATCTCTGAGCGTTCCCGTCTTGATTAGTCTGATTTTTATGTAGAACGGACTAAAATGTTTTATAATCAGAAAATATAAAACCGCGGATTCAATTTGTCTGAAACCGCGGAAATTGTTTTTTCATTTTGAAT
>CAZVWW010000117.1:0-6890 GCA_964631265.1 uncultured Thermotogaceae bacterium | reverse complement strand
TTATTCTCGTTGACAGAGATATAAAGGTCAAAACTGTAGTCGCTCGTCTTCAGGTTGATCTTCAGGACTTCGTCTGAGGCAGATGAGAAGGTCTTGTTCTCGCCGACTGAGATCTGGGGCGGCACAATGTCGCAGTTGTATTTGTTCTGGAAGTATTCGTTCATGGCATTTCCGCTGATGATATTGGCCAGCTCCCCCATCGCCGAGGCGACGAATTTGTCGATCTCGTTGAACTCCATTCCGGACATCTCGCGGACGATGTCCAGCGCCATGTTTTCAGGGAAACTGAAGAGAAAGACGCCTTTGATATCGCCCGTAACACCGATCGTGACGTTGGCCGCATTCTTGGAGACGATGTCCTCGACCATCTTCAACTCCCCGCGTTTCAACTCCCAGCCGAACATATTCCGAAAGACCTCTTTTGATGCCGAATAAATGGGATTGACCTGTTCAACTTTCATCTTTAACGCCACCCTCCGGGATGTATTTGGCGATGTTCTGATCCTCACCGGTCACATGGTTGATCAACCATGTGAGGACCCTGCCGCTGAACGCCATGATCAGATCCTCGTTGTATTTGTCCTGTTCAAACTCCTTCTTAAAGTCCAGGATATCCTTCTCGAACTTCTCATGGATTTTATGATGCGCTTCATAGCCGGGATAGCCAACCTTCTTCTGAATGGCCTCCTCGGCCGTGAAATGGACATCAACGTACTCCTCCATAAAAGCGAAGGTCTCCTCGATCTTGTCCATCTTCTCCTCCAGGGGCTGATCGTTCTTCACAATCTTCAAAAAGGTGTTCAATCGATTGAAGAGTTCTTCATGCTGCTCGTCAATCTCTTTAACACCGATCTTGTACTGGTCTTTCCAGATCATACGGACACCTCAATTCGTTATAGATAACTTATTATACCATGGGTCACTTTGTCATGCGCCGGTTCTTCTGAAGGAGCCGTTCAACACTCTTGATATATCCCGTTCTCCGCCCTTTCTTGATGGCCATGATAACGGCACCGAAGGCGGGATCTGTCACCGGATCGCTCCATCGGTATCTGTTCGACCTGTTGACCTTCTCGTTGAGAAGCCTTGAGAATATCTCTGATTGAAAGACCCCGCCCGCATAGGAGACGTTGATTCGCGGGTCTTCAATCCTTTTGGCAATGGTTTCGAGGCTCAGATAAACTTCATCAGCTGCTCTTTCGATTATCATTAGACCGGGCTTATCCCCTTTATCGGCCAGTGTGGAAACATAACGGGAGAAGCTGGCGATATAGGAGCGACTGTTGTTGCCCTTGCATCGCTGGATGATCTCTCTCAGATCGCCACCTTCACACATGTTCTTCCTCGCCGCCTCTAAAAGCGCACCGGCCTCCGGGTTTCGCCCGTCATAAGCCTTGAAGGCCTCCTGCAAACCTCTCCGGCCGATATAATAGCCGCTGCCGAGATCCCCGACGTTCTCGCCCCAGCCGTCTATTCTGAAGCAGTTGTCGTCGCTGTCCTTTCCCATGATCATAGCGCCGGTCCCAACCAGAAGGACCACCCCGGGTCGCAGGGGATGGGCCCCTTCCAGTGCAGCCCTGACATCGTTGATGATCGTGTAGTCCCGGTTGATACTACTTTTAACGATTTCCTCAATCGCCGGCATCCGGGCCGGTATATCCCCGTAGGTTGACATCCCGAAGCATGAACAGGTCAGTTCCCGGCGCTGTATGCCGGTGTTTTGGAGGACCTCATTGATGGATGCATTGAGAATCCGCTTGGCCTCATCGACACCGGTGTTGAAGATGTCGGTGGCGCCCTTTGTACTTGATGCTCTCAGAACCCCGTCGGCATCAACGATGACCGTCTTCGTCTTCGTCCCGCCGGAATCGACCCCGAGATAGAAATCCATTACAGTTTGACAACCTTCGAGAGATTCTTCGGCTCGTCCGGGTTCAACCCCTTCTCGGCTGCCCTCTTGATACCGGTCAGTTGCAACGGGATCACCCGGAGGAACCAGTCCTGGTAGAGGGTGTCATCGGGGAATGTGATCGAATCCATCGGGCAGTTGGCCTCTGAAGTCATGATAAGCACTTTCCCCCCGAGGCTCTCGATCTCCCGGGCCATCTTCATCTCCTCGTCGTATGTCTTCGTGTTTGAAGAGATGAAGGCCAGCGTTCCCCTTCGGACCTTCGATTTCGGGCCGTGCCGGTATTCGAGTGTCTGATAGGTGTCCACTTCGGAAAGGGTCGTCTCGGTCAGCTTCACAAGCCCTTCCATACAGGCGCTGTAGTATTCATCGTAGCCCAGCAGCACATAATGCTCGAAGGTATGAGCCTTGACGGCATCGAGTTGCTGATCGGCCTCTTCCATCATCTGTTGCGTTGATGCGGTCACTGCGTTGAGATAGTCACTCACCCGTTCCGCTTGGAAGAGTTTCATCAAGAGCAGGCTGAAGGAAAAGGCCATTGCCGTGAAGGATTTGGTCATGACGATTGATTTCTCCCCGATAAAATCGAGGACAACCGGCACATCCGCATGCTTGACGATGGAGCTGTCCGGCTCGCAGGTGAGCGCCACCGTCTTGATTCCCTTTTTCTGCAACTGCTTGAGAGCGGCAACGGTTTCCGACGATTCCCCGGAACGGGAGATCCCGACCATGATCATATCCGCCGGGATCTGCCTTAACCCGAGCATGATCTCAGAACCGCTGTAATAATGTCCCGTCACCTCTTCTGATGATAGCCGGTTCAGATGACAGGCCAGCCCCATTCCCAGATAATACGAGGACCCGCAGCCGATGAACCCCACCTGCCTGGCATCACTCTTCAGAATGAAGTTCTGGACGTCGTTGAGTATCTCCGGGTGGCTCTCCTTTATCCTGTGAAAGACCTCCGGTTGATCCTTGATTTCGCTTTTTGTCAGCATAAGCACGCCTCCTGCTATATAATTTTGATTTCTGATTTTGCATACATCTCTCTTGTGTCATCGCTCAGATGGTTCCCGGTGATGATACCGGTGATCTTCTTCAACGAGCAGACCCTTCCCGGTTTTCGGACGTTGAATTTACTGTGATCGGCGATCACATAAGTCTCAGATGATCGTTGAATAAAGGCCCTTGAAACCTCCGCCTCGGCGATGTTGTTAAACGAGATGCCATCCTGGAGCGTCAGCCCGTTCACCCCGAAGAAGTATTTGTCGAGGTTGTAGGTGTTGATCATCTTGATGGTGAAGTCGCCGATGCACTCATACGTCCCTCTTATCGGGGTCCCCCCGGCCAGGACCAGCACAAAATTCTTGTCACTCTCCAGAAAGAGCGAGGCGGTGTTAATCGAATTGGTCAAGATGGAGAGACTGTGCAGCGGTGATTTGATGATCTCATTGGCCAGTATATAGGCCGTTGTCCCGCCGCTCAAGCCGATGAAATCCCCCTCGTTGATGAGGGCCAGACCCTTTTTGGCGATTTCTCCCTTTTCCTCCCGATGCTGATTGTAATTCATGAGAAATTCGGTCTCAACATTGGTTGAATTGAGCACGGCCCCCTTATGCGTCCGGATAATCAGCTTCTTCATGGCCAGTGTCTCCAGATCCCGCCTGATAGTGCTCCCGGAAACATCGAATGTCCGGATTAACTCCTCCGTTTTCGCACTGTTCTTGGCTTTGATGTACTTAAAGATGGCCATTCTTCTCTCTTCAGCCAGCATGTTCCCGCCCCTTTTTCAAAATAATCATAATAGCCTATCATTTATGATTATATATGAATAGTATTCGTTAAGAAAATCGTCTTTTGTAGTATTATATACCATGATGACCGTTCTAATAGGATTATATCTATAAAACTCCCTATATAACACTATTATGTTCTATTACTAATTATATTTATAGAGCATGTTTTCATAAGGATGTCACATAGACCAAAACAATCACATTTCTTTGTTTTTTTGTGCATTTTGGACGTTTCGCCAGTTATCTGGTCATAATCGCTCACGAATGAGTATAAAACAGGATAATGGTGTTTAATTCGATTTGGAATTGGCTTTCTTTTTTTATATAATCAAAAGGAATCGTAAATTATCATGATAGTGGTTTTTTATGATTATTTATTTAAAATCATTCTTTAAGGAGGAGTATTTATGAAGAAGTTTGTTGTTTTGATGTTGGTTGCTTTTCTCTTTGTCGGACTGGCATTTTCTGAAGAGACCCTGAGGGTTCTGCTGCCGATAGGCGGTGGCTATACCATCGAGGACCAGGAGGCCATCGGAAATGAGTATGAAGAGGCCAATCCCGGGGTTAACGTGGAAATGGAATTTGTCGGCTGGAGCAATCTCTGGAACAAGATTATCACATCAATCGGTTCAGGATCCGCACCCGATGTTATGTACATCGGTTCCAGATGGATACCGGCACTGGCCGATCTCGGTGCCATAATCCCGCTTGATGAGTATATCTCACAGGAGAAGCGGGATATGTATTACGACAGTGTCTGGGACACAGTCTCTTACAGCGGGAAGACATACGGGGTTGTCAGGGCAATGTCAACAAAGGCATTCATATACAACAAGGAGATGTTCGCAGAGAACAATCTCGATATCCCTAAAAACTGGACAGAACTGAAGACAGCGGCCAAGGTTATCGACAACTCAGGCAGTGATGTTTACGGCATCGGACTTGCGGGACAGCGATTCGTTTCAACCGTCACGCAGTTCCAGCAGTATCTTTATGCCAACGGCGGCAATATCGTGAACAAAGAGGGCGAGGCCATCATCAACAATGAAAACGGCGTACAGGCCCTGGACTTTTATGTTGAACTCAGTGAGTATTCACAGCCCGGTATCAGCGAATGGAAAAGAGAAGACCTGATCAAGCTCTTTGAGAGCGGGAAGATCGGTATGTTCATCGATCATATCCACAACGCCAAGGCCGCAGAGGAAAAGGGCATTGACGTTGGTATATTCCCGATTCCGACCGGACCGATGGGAGACAAACCCTACTCAACCGTTATCGTTACGGACTGTATCTCCATCTCCTCACAGTCAAAGAACAAAGAACTGGCAAAAGACTTCATGAATTTCATGACGTCGTTCGAGAAACAGAAAAAATGGGACCTCACACTCGGCTTTGTTCCACCGATGGTTGAGGAAAAAGAACTGCCCGAATTCCAGACGGAATTCTGGAAACCTTATGTAGAGGCCATCCAGTACGGTGTTCCCGAAGCCGTTAATATCAAGGACTGGGAAGGCGTACAGCAGGCTGTTATCGATGCGCTTCAAAAGGTCATCCTCGGACAGAGTACACCGCAGGAGGCAATGGACACAGCTGCCTATCTGATCAATCTGCTCCAGGGAAATTAACACGTTGTAATCGTTTTGATGCGGGGGAGTCTTCCTCCCCCGTTTTTATCAAGCAAAGCATGAGATGATTATCAAGAGAGAAAGGTGGAGAAGTTGAAAAAAACACATGTCCCTTATATATTGATTATTCCACTGCTATTAGCGTTTATTGTTCTAATCGGATTTCCCCTGCTGAACGTTCTGAAGACATCCTTTTACAAGGGAACGTTCCTGAACCCCAGCGCACAGTCATTTGTGGGGACGGCGAATTACGAGTGGCTCTTTAATTTCAAGATCTACAACCCGGATGTCTCGTATTTCGTATCGGCCTTTTCAAGATCGTTACTCTGGGTTGCCATGTCGGTGATCATAAAGGTTGTTGTGGGGATCCTGGCGGCCGTTTTACTGGACAGTAAATACCTGATCGGTAAAAAGATATACAGGGCACTCGTTGTGATCCCCTGGGCCATTCCCTGGGCAATAGCCGCTATGATGTGGGCCTGGACCCTGAACAGTCAGTTCGGAATCGTGAACAGTATCCTCTTAAAGAGCGGGCTGGTGGATTCCCCGGTGTCGTTTTTTTCCAGCACGGCTGGCGCCTTTATGACAACATTTGTTATCGACGCCTGGGCGGGAATGCCGTTTATGGTGATCATGTTCATATCCGGTCTGCAGAATATCCCGGAGACATATTACGAAGCAGCCAGACTGGACGGAGCCGGTGCGTGGAAACAGTTTTTCAAGATCACCCTGCCGATTATGAAACCGGTGACGCTGACGGTCAGCCTGCTCTCCATGGTCTGGACCTTCAACTCATTTGATGTCATATGGGTTCTCACACAGGGCGGTCCCGTCCGGGCCACGGAGACCCTGCCGATTGCCATCTACAACACGTCCTTCCGGATGCTCAGGCTGGGCGGTATCGGAAAGGCCTCGGCCATGACAATCGTTCAGGTTCTCGTTGTCACGTTTATCTCCGTCTTCTATATCCGAACATTAAGAGAGGATGAGGCATAGTGAAACCACGTACAAAAATCGTCTGGAAAAAGATCTTTCTGCAGATACTCGCATTACTCTTTATCGCCTTTATGCTTCTCCCCATCTATCAGATGGTCATAACAGCCCTCAGGCCGGCCGACCTTCCATGGGAGAGTCCGTCGTCGCTCTTTCCGAAAAAGGTGACCCTCAGCAATTTCGCCAAGGCGTTTGAGCTGGTTCCAAGATTTCCGAGATACCTCTTGAACAGCTTTATCTACGGGATTGGGGTCAGTTTTATATCACTGATCATCGCCATCCCATCGGGTTATGCTTTGGCAAGATACCGGTTCCTTCTGAAAAAGCCGCTGATGATCTTTGTCATCTATGCGAATATGTTCGCCCCCATCATGCTCCTGGTCCCCATCTTTGTCATCATGGATGGTCTGGGGCTGGTTGACAGTTATATGGGTGTCATACTGGCCGGTTCCGTCTTTACCATACCGCTTTCAACCTGGCTGACGGTCTCCTATATGCAGGGCATTCCGAAAGAGATTGAGGAGGCGGGTTTTGTTGACGGCTGCAACAGCTTCAACATCATCCCCA
>CAZVWW010000116.1:0-6957 GCA_964631265.1 uncultured Thermotogaceae bacterium | reverse complement strand
TTGAAGATCAAAGATTTATCAAAGACGGGCTGATGGGTGGTCGTGGCGTAATGGTATTTGGGGTAATGAAATCTCAGGACAGTCTGGATGTCTTCGGGAAACAGCAGGCTTCCTTCCGCATAATAGATGGTTGAGTCGTTCAGGCTTCCCTGCAGATCGGCTGTGAAAGAGTGCCTCGACGGGATGACCAGATTCACGGTGGTTTCATAGATGAGTGAGCTGGCCGGCAGTGTCTGCCCGTTGTCCAAAGTTGTCACGGTGGAAAGCCGGGTGTAGTCCTGAACAATCTTTTCCGGGACCTGGAAATGGAAATGATCACGGTAGTACGATAGCTTCCAGAGGATGTCGTACCACGTGAAGCCGAAACGGACCCCGTAGTTCGAGCTGTGATAATCCAGCGGATAGTCCTGTTGGAACTGATAGTCAAAATCAACGGGCACAACGGCGGGGGCCGGTGATTCCATGGCGGCGATGATGCTGGCGGCGTACCCCTGCAGGTAATAGTTCTTTTCCATCGTGCTGATCATCGTGTTTGACGTGGGAAACGACATCTTGGTGAAGGGACTGAAGAACAGCTCCATGTCGAAGTTCCTAAAAAAACCCTGAAAGAGTATCCCGTCAACTGAGCCTTTGGAAGGTGTTGAATCGATGCCGAAGATCGTCCTCGAGCTCAACAGATCAGACGGGCTGTAGAGATTCCCGCTGCCCTGCTGGAGCTTAAAACGCCCCAGCTTGAGTCCGAACTTGAGAAAGGCATATTCGTAATAGAGCTCATTCAGATTCATCAGGAACCGGTCTTCTCCCATGGCCAGGCTGGCGTAGGTTGGCAGGAACCCGTCGTTCTTCTTGGCCGAGGTCAGCAGCGGATTGGAGATAAAGGATGTGGCGTCCATTGTGATACCCCGGAAGAAAGAACCCGTCAGGTCCGTGTAGAAATAACCGAAATCGGTCTGTGCATCAAAGAAGACGTCGGTGTTGATGGTTTGAAAAAGGTCAATATCATCTGATTCGTAATTATACCCGAGTTTGTATTCGAAATCCCCGCCCCATGAGAAGATAGCGGTGATAAGCATTAGTTGTATGACGAACACCATTAGACTTTTTTTAAGCATCTTCATCCCCCTTGCAAAATACTGTCATTGGCTTCTATTCTCTGGTTTGTGTTTGTAGTTCAATGATTTTCGCTGTGATGGTTTCGGACGAAAGATCTGTTATTCTTTCTTCCAATTCATGATGTTTCCCTATAATATAAACCGATACATCACCTTTTCCAGAGCTCTCAGCAATCCCTTTAGAGATGAATCCGTTCCAATCGGCATATATTTTTATTCCAAGCTCAATCGAATTTTGTTCCATGTTTCTTTTTATCTGATTTCTGAGAATCCCGGGAAAATTACTGAAATTCACGATATACAGTAATTGTTCATCGAGATGCATCGTTTGTATACATGCCAGAATTCTGTCCAGTTTATCCCGGTTCCTTTTCAGGGATTTGGGTGTTCCGTAAATGATGATTCTTATATCGTTTGCTCTAATATAATCTTCAGTGATTGTCTCCCCTTTGGAGGACTCACAGGTGAAATCAGGGAAGTTCCCGTCTTCTTTCTTTCCAAAAGCAGGGCTGAATAGGAGAACGCCTGTGATTAGGATTAGAAGCAAACGCCTTGCGTTCATCTGTATCTCAAGATCCGGCTGCTCATGTTTAAGGTGCTGAAGAACCGTTCTGTGATCGGAATATCAAACTCCGCTTCAAGCAGCTCCATCAGGGTCTTGTGATCCTTCTCAAGGTCAGTTATTTCAAGTCTTTTGAAGATCCTGTATCCGTCAATTGTTGTATAATCGGATATGAGCATCTCTTTGAGCTTCTTCCCGGCGGCATTAAAAAAACCGGTCTCTTCCAGCAGCAGCCCGTCCTTTGTGATCACCATGACCATGTAGTCGTAATCGGTATCGGAATCGAGGATATCCACTTTGATCGTGTAATGGGTCTCCGTCTCCTCCAGCATGGACGGTTCGTTATCTTCTTTGACTTCGCCTGACAGCAGCGATATATCGGAGTACTTGAGGTCCGTGTCGAGGAAATTGTCGTTTTTGGAGTTTCCCGTGATCCGTTTGACCTTCCGGTAATCCGGCATGTAGACGTACTGCTCATCCTCGCTCAGTGTCATAACGGTTGTCCCCGAGAGATTCCTCGGTTCGACAACGCGCATCATGGTGTAGTTCTCTTTCTCATCGCCGTTTGCCTCTGTGACCAGGATATATGAATCCATTATCTTCGATGAATCCTCGTTACCCTCTCCGTCTACTCCTGTGAGTTCGTACTGCTGGCGGCTTGTATCGAATTCCTGATTGGAAGCCTCCATCTCGTCGAGCACTTCCTGCGCCGTCATAGCCAATGTAAGGGTCGTTAATAGTGTTACGATGAGGATCGTTAGCAATCCTTTCTTCATGGTACACACCTCCGTTAATCGTTTATGAGTAATGCCACATACTCTTCCAAAGTCTTTTTGTTTCCGGCCTCACCACCGTATATGAGCAGTCCGATAACAGTCATCAGGATGATCCTGGCTATCCTTTCAACCTCAATCGCTCCGATGCTTTCTTTCCCGGCCTCCCTGAACATCTCTTCCAGTTTTGAACTGAGCATATCCATATTCGGGATCGCGATGTTGCCGGGGCTGTTTTCCTTGATGAAATCACGGGTGTTAAAGTGTTCAAGATACCCCTTCCAGATTCCAAACGAGCTCCTGGCTTTCTCAAAGACAAAGACGACAAAGGCCTTGATATTCTCTGGATAAGCCAGCCCGTCAAGCCCCGCCTCCTGATATTCTTCCAGAAAACTGTCTTCAAAGTCTTTCATACAGGCCGTAAAGAGTCTCTGTTTGGAGGGGTAGTAATTGTAGATCGTGCCCACGGCAACCTCCATGGAGTGCGCTATCTTTCTCATATCCGTGTTTTCATAACCATTCTCCATAAACAGGGAGAGGGCATGTTCCCGGATCCGTTCTTTTATATTCATGAGATTCTTCGGCAAAACAATTCCCTCCATCTTTTTATGAACATTAGTTCATTATAGCAAAATGCAACGCCTGCTCCCAATCATTTCCTTTTTTTGTGCTTAAGCAGGTATCTTTCGGGTATCGCCATGAGGAGGATGGGTAGCAATGTAAAAACCAGCAGCATGGTGATCAAGACGTTGAAGGCGGCGATTAGACCGAACTGGCTCATCAGCGACGCTCTGGCAAAGGCCAGCGGGAAGAAGCTGAAAAACGTTGTCATGGCACCCGAGAAGATCCCTCTCCCGGTTGTGCCGGCTGTTCTTAACAGGGCCTTTCGCTTGTCATGGGATTGGGCCAGTTCAATCCTGAACCGGTTCAGGAAATGGATGGCATAGTCGATGCCGAGCCCTATTAATATCGAGGCAATCGTCACCGTTGCGGCATTCAGGCTGAATCCGAGTCCTGCTATGAAGCCGAAGTTGAAGAGTAATGTCAGCAGGAGCGGCAGCATGGAGACGAAACCGACCAGGAATGAGCGCATTTGGATGACAAAGAGGGTTAGCACAATGAATATGGCGATGATCAGACTGCTGACCTGGCTCTCCACAATCTTCGTCTGAATCCCACTCGCAATAAAGGCCGATCCGGTAAGCTTGATGTCCAGATGCCTGGTGGCATCATCACGCACCGGCACCTGGGTGTCGTTGATATAGGCCGCCAGTTCTTTCACCTCATCATCATCGAGCGGTAGATCATAGTCTCTGATGATATCAGCGGCCATTTCGGTTCTGAGAGGGATCTCTTCCCGGTAAACAAACTCCTCATAGTTAAAGCGTAGATCGTTCATCTCTTCCGGACCGGCTTCAAGGAACTGGTTGAACGCTTCCCTGGATACGGTTGGCATGGCATAATATTCGAGAAAATCGCTGAATCGTTCGTACAGTCTGTCTGTATCCAGTCGGGAAAAGAGGGTTTCGGTCTCCATTGTTTTCAGTTCCAGTAATTCATCGAGATTGATATCGTCTTGATAGGCCTTCCGTGCTTTCAGAAATTGAACCATCTGGTTTTTCCAGGCACTCACCGTCTCCGGATCACCGGCATCGAACCGGGTAATGCTGTAATCTTTGATGATAACCGTATTCATAAAGTCCTTGATCGGGTCCGTCAGTTTGAATATATCATCCAGATTCGTATCATAGTTACCGGTCAGTATGGCTCGTGATTCGTTTGTCTCCATGGATGTCAACTGTTTCACCGCTGTGTCATCGCTGATCAGGAAGAAGAGCTGGTCCATCGTTGAGTTCGAGCCCGGAATGTGAGGGGTTTCGCTGAATGCGCCTGAGAGTTCGGCAACGGTGTCCGAGAGACTTCTTGAAGAGGAGATGTAGTCCATCTGTTCGGAGAAGGCCTGGATATCGCGCATGGTCCGGTGATAATAGAAATCCTTATGCATATCCTCGCTCCCCTCCCCGTTGATGTAGACGTAAATCTGATCGTCACCGCCGTAATGCGCCTGAAGATAATCCGACCCCTTGATGGCAATACTCTCATCACCGAGGAAGTCCGCCAGATCCACCTGTGCTTTCAGATTCGGGAACTGCAGGGCCATAAACCCGGCCAGGACTGCTATAACGATTAGTGTAATCTTCTTGTGATCGAGGACAACGGATGTTATCTTTTTCAAGAATGAGCTCTCTCCCTTTTCGTTCAGAACGGCTCTCGATTTCGGCTTGAAAAGCAGCAGGAAAGCGGGGATTAAGACAGTTGAAATGAGCAGGATGTAGAGTATCTCGATTGAGCCGAAGATACCGAGCTGGCTGACGGGAAGGATGCTGGCGGTTAAAAGCGACATCAGACCGGCGGCTGTCGTCAGACAGGCCAGCACCATCGGTTTGCCCACATCCCGATAGGACTGTTTGACCGATTCAGCAGCGGAGAGTCCGAGATGGCGTTCCTCGTAATATCGGGAGATAAAATGGATGGCATTATCCACGCCGATCCCGATCATGATAATGGGGATCAGCATGAGAACACTTGAAAGGGTAACACCTGCAATAAGCTCGGTACCGATGATCCAGATATCCGCCAGAACAACTGTCAGCAAGGGGAGAAAAAGCCCTGTCTTGGTCCGGAACATGAAGAGCAGGACGAAGGTGATCAACCCGGCAGCGACCGGAATCAGAATCAGGGTGTCCTGTCCCGAGAGCCTGGCCAGTTCATAACTCGTCACCGGGTTGCCTGAGATATGGAAGTCCTTGTCGAGTCCCCGGAGATAGGCGATGATGGCCTCCATCGATTCGTTGATGTTGATCTTTTCATTATCCTTCAGACTCAGAATAAACAGGATAGAGCTCTGATCATCGGAGATATAGTTTTCCCTGAGTGTTTTATCCGAGAGGATGATATCCTTGATCCGTTCCGGAGCAAGGGTCTCAAGATCGTAATTGTCCCTCAGACTTCCAACGATGATATCGGTCTCATTCGTCTCCATGCTGATCGTGTTCGTCAAAGAGCTGACATCCTTGACCCCGTAGATCCCGGAGAGCTCCCGGGTTACCCCGTCCACTCCGGTAATCTCCTCCCAGAACCGGGGCCAATCGAGGGCGACGATCAGGACGTTGTTGACGTTGAACGTCTCGTTGACCTCGTTGAAGACCTCGAGATTCTCATCCCCCTCGCTGATATATCGAGTGATATCCTCATCGATTTGTATCTGAGGAAAATAGCTTAAAAACCAGACGGTAAGTCCCATAAATGCGACAATAATCAGTATCAGATAACGCTTTTTCATCCCATCACCTTTTTTATGAACGTTTGTTCATTATATCATAAAATGCTATCTGAATAATAAATCTCAAAAAAATAGAAAACTGCATCGAGGCTTTTGATAAGGACATGAGCCAGGGGACTCATGGCGGGGTTATGGCTCCACGCCGGGGACATGGAGCCAGTAGTAGGATGCGTTTGGTCATGTAGCCTTGTTCTCTGTTCTCGCTCCGTCTCCCCGGGGCGGAGCGTTTATCCCGTAAACAGTCCCCCGGCTGTTTTCCCTTTGCTTTTTATCAGTAAGCGCAACCTGAAAAGCACCCGTTTTATCTCATCATACCCAGTAAAAATGGTATGGGGCAAGGACGACTCTATCCTCTTTCTTCTCGATTGTGTTTCCCGGTATATCGGTTTCCCTTCCGGCAAGGGCCGGTTCTTTAAAGCTTATCTCCCGGTTCGAGAGATTCTGAAAGACCGTGACGCAATCGTCCCCGGCAACTCTCTTGTACGCCAGGATCTCTTTTATCTCGTTTCCTTCATCGTCCTGAACCGTCATGAATTCGAGGTGACCTCTTCCGAGAACCGGGTGCTCTTTTCTGACAGCGTTGAGTTGGCTCAGGAAGTGATAGAGCTTTGAGGCCTGCGAGTTTTCATTTCCGAGCTCTTGTTCAACGCTCTCCCAGTCGATCCTGCCTCTGTTTAAATAACGGGAGTCTTTTATGCCGGTTTTTTCGATCATCTCTCTGTAATAGGCCTCGTCGTTTCGCTTGCCGAATTCATCCCCGTAGTAGATGATCGGGGTTCCAAGCAGGCTGAACTCAATGGAGTAGGCCAGTTTAATCCTGTTGAGATCGTTGTCGAAAAGATCCGAGAGTCGCGCGGCAATGCCCTCGCCTTCTCTGAAGTTCCATTTGGGATCTTTGGCGTAGTAGTTGAAGATGAATTCTCGTTCTTGAGGGGTCACCATCTCGAGCGTCAACTCGTCATGGCAACGCAGAAACATCAGCCACTGACAATCCGGCGGGATGTCGCTGGGGGTGAACGACGGGGAAAGGGCCATCTTCACCGCCTCGTTCGATTCTTCCGCGAGGCTCCTGTATATCCGGGGCATCACGGGAAAATGATACGCGGCGTTGCACTCGTCGTTGTCGCCAAAATACTCCACCACTTTTTTCGGGGGCTGGCAGGCCTC
>CAZVWW010000115.1:0-7041 GCA_964631265.1 uncultured Thermotogaceae bacterium | reverse complement strand
AAAAAACGATTTGACATTTGAAAAAAACCATGGTAGAATACGCTTTGTCGAACGGTTGCGAAAATGACACCGGAATTGTCATGAATGATGGAAATGTTTAGAATATAGACCGTTGGAAAGGAGGTAAACAATGCCACAGCACAAATCACCCGCAAAGAGGATGAAGACTTCTGAGAGACAGAGGTTACAGAACAAATCCTATAAGAGCAAATATAAGAATCTCATTAAAAAAATAAACGGGGCTTTAGAGGAAGGTAAGATCGAGGATGCGAAAGTCATGTATCCAAAGATCTCATCTGCCGTTGACAGGGCCGCCAAAGTCGGCGCCATCCACAAGAACAAGGCCTCTCGAACGAAATCAAGGATCTCCAAGAGAATTAAAAGAGCAAGCGCGGAAGCATAGGGAATTGACAGAAAGAAATTCAAATATTGCAGAACGATCGCCGGGGTTATTCCCCGGTTTTTTGCTTTAATTATGGTATACTAATCAAGAAAAACGATACGATTTATCGCGTTTTACATTAATCAGGAGGTGTGTTTGATGCCAAATGAAAATAAGGGCGAAATTGTCTCGATTGTCGGACCGGTAGTTGACGTTCGCTTTCCCACCCAGAACCTTCCCGACATATTCAACGCCCTTGAGGTTACGCATCCGGAAACCAAAAGGAAATTAGTCTTGGAAGTTGAACAGCTCATAGGGGATGACACGGTTAGAACAGTTGCGCTGGATTCCACAGACGGCTTTATCAGAGGACTTGACGTTGTGAATACAGGCGCTCCCATATCTGTCCCGGTTGGTCCCGAGGCCATGGGGAGGCTCTTCAACCTGCTCGGGCAGCCCATCGATAACAAAGGGTCGATATCCACAAAGGAGAAATGGCCCATCCACCGCGACCCGCCAAAGCTGAAAGATCAGTCGACAGAAATAGAGATCCTCGAAACAGGCATCAAGGTCATCGATCTCATCGCGCCATTCCCCAAAGGGGGAAAGGTCGGATTCTTCGGCGGAGCCGGCGTTGGCAAGACAGTGCTTGTGCAGGAATTGATCAGAAATATCGCCATTGAACATCACGGTTTTTCCATGTTTGCCGGCGTTGGCGAAAGGACCCGAGAGGGAAACGATATCTATCTGGAGATGCAGGAAGCGGATGTCCTTGACAACACCGTCCTGATCTTCGGGCAGATGAACGAACCGCCCGGAGCCAGATTCAGAGTAGCTCTTACAGCCCTGACAATGGCCGAATACTACAGGGATGTTGAAGGCAAGGATGTTCTCTTGTTCATCGATAACATCTTCAGATTTGTTCAGGCCGGTATGGAGGTTTCCGCTCTACTCGGCAGAATGCCGAGTGCGGTTGGTTATCAGCCCACACTCTCAACGGAGATGGGAGAACTTCAGGAGAGAATCACCTCCACAAGAAAAGGCTCCATCACATCCGTTCAGGCCATCTACGTTCCGGCGGATGATATAACAGACCCCGCGCCTGCAACCACCTTTACGCATCTTGACGGGTCGGTTGTTCTATCGAGGAAGATCTCAGAGCTCGGCATATACCCGGCTGTTGATCCGCTCGATTCAAACTCCAAGATACTGGATCCCGAAATCGTGGGACAGACGCATTACGATGTTGCCAGGGGTGTTCAGGAAGTCCTCCAGCGATACAACGAACTTCAGGATATCATCGCTATTCTCGGTATGGAGGAACTATCGGAGGAAGACAAGCTCACCGTTCAGAGAGCCAGAAAGATCCAGCGATTCCTCGGCCAGCCGAACTTTGTTGCAGAGCGATTCACAGGTGTTCCCGGAGAATACGTCAGCATCAACGACAATGTCAGAAGTTTTGAGGACATACTCAACGGAAAAGGGGATGACCTTCCCGAACAGGCCTTCTTTATGGTTGGCGATCTGGATAAGGCAAGGGAAAAGGCCAAGAAGATTCAGGAGGGATGATATAAATGACACCCTTCAAGATGGAAATCGTGGCCCCCGACAGGGTTGTGTGGCAGGGCGAAACAACCTCCGTCACCTTTAGAACGCTTGACGGCTCCATGGGCGTGTTGAATAAAAGGGCACCTATCGTCACAGCGCTCGATATCGCCTCTTTGAATGTCAAAACCGAAAACGGGGAAAAGGAATTTGCCGTGCACGGCGGTTTACTCAGAATGAACGGCCGGGAACTGGTTATTGTAACCGATGCCGCGGAGGAATCGAGTGAGATCGATGTGTACCGGGCTGAAAAGGCAAAAAAAAGGGCCGAAGACAGGCTTGATAAGGCAAAAAACGATGTTGAAAGGTATAAATCCAACGCCTCGCTTCAAAAGAATATACTCAGAATGAGAATCGGCAAGAAGTCTTAGGGTTTTATCAATTGTACAATAGTTAAAAGGGGTGTGTTGATTGTTCTATCTCTCAGAACCGCTATTCGTTTCGAAACCATGGGGTGGAAACCTCCTGGGGGATATTTATCAGAAGGAAAATCCGAAGAATATCGGAGAGGTTTGGTTGCTCTCAGGTTATCCGAAGAAAGAAACACCGATTTTTTCAATTGACGGCAGGGAATCCACACCGAACCGGGTTGTACGAAAGGTCACCGGCATGAATCTCCCCCGGTTTCCCTTCCTGATTAAGATGCTCAATGCCAGGGAATGGCTGTCCGTCCAGGTCCATCCGGACAACGGGTATGCCAAAAAGAATGAACAGAAAGAACCCTGGGGCAAGAACGAGTTATGGTATGTGCTCGAGGCGAAAAAAAACGCCAGGATCATCGACGGCATCAAGTCCATCTCCTCGAAAAAGGAGATGATCGACAAGCTGGAGCAGGCCAACAACGGTACCAAAGAGCCGTTGGAGAAACATCTGAATTACACGGAGCTTAAAAAACATGAATTGATCTATCTTCAGGCCGGCAAGGTCCACGCCCTCGGACCCGATTCGGTTATTCTCGAGGTTCAACAGACCTCGGATCTGACCTATCGATTGTATGACTGGGGACGAAAGAGACCGCTTCACCTTCAAAAAGGCAGCGAGGTCATCAACTACCGATACCCGATTGCCGAAAAGAAAAACAACCCGAATCAATACAGAAACGATTACTTTTACTTTCTCAAGAAAAAGATCGATGAGGAGAATCCAGCCGGCGAGACGATCAATGGCTTCTCCGTTCTGATAACCCTTACTGATTGCCTCATCGACGAATTTGAAGTGAAGCAGTACTTCCCGATCATCGTGCCGCATCATCACAAAATCAGCATCACGGGAGAATTCATCGAACTGAAACTCGGAAGATGGTGGGAAAGACATGGAGAGGAAAGGTGAAACAATGGAGCGAACATTTGTTTATCTGAAACCCAACGCGGTCAGACGCGGTTTAATGGGAGAGATCTTAAAACGCTTTGAACAGAGGGGACTGAAGGTACTGGCCCTGAAATTCCACAAGATGACCGTGGAAGAAGGCCGGGCGCTCTATCAAGAGCACGAAGGGAAACCCTTCTATAAGCCTCTTCTGGAATTTGCAACAGGGGGTCCCGGGCTGTTCATGATCGTCGAGGGGCCGAGATGCGTTGAACTGGTCCGGCATCTCATCGGCAACACCGACCCGCTAAAAGCCGAATCCGGGTCCATCCGCGCGGATTTTGCCGTCAGTGTCCGGAAAAACCTCATCCATGCCTCCGATTCAACACAAAGCTATGAAAGAGAACATAAGCTCTTCTTCAGTGAAGAAGACATCATTAACTATAAATTGGATGTTCAAAACGATCTTTAAAAAACAAAAAATACAAGGAGGAGTTTAAATGCCGTATGTACCAACCAAGGAAATCCTGGAAGATGCCAATAAAAAGTATTATGGTGTTGGAGCCTTCAACATCAACAATCTCGAGTTTCTGCAGGCCATTGTAGAGGCTGCGGAAGAAGAGAAATCCCCTGTCATTATCGAGACAAGTGAGGGTGCCATCCGATACGCCGGACGCGGCAATATCATGAGAGGCGTTCGTTTCTTCTATGAAATGGTCAAGAATTACGGCGATCATGTCAGCGTCCCGATCACATTGCACCTTGATCACGGCAAGAAATTTGATTATATCATGGCCTGTATCAAAGGCGGATACGGCTCGGTCATGATCGATGCCTCCGATAAGCCATTTGAGGGAAACCTGGCAGAGACGAAAAAGATCACCGATATCGCCCATGCCGTTGGCATAGGCGTTGAAGCAGAGTTGGGAACACTCAAAGGCGTTGAGGATGATGTTGAGGCAGCCGAATCCATTCTGGTCAACACAGACGAGGCCAGGGAATTCATTGAAAAGACAAAAGTGGACTTCCTCGCTCCCGCCATCGGAACAAGCCACGGTGCCTTTAAGTTCAAGGGGGAGGCCAAGCTCGATTTTGACAGACTCCAGACCGTCAAAAAGGAAAACGGCATCCCCATGGTCCTTCACGGTGCCTCCAGTGTTCCTCAGGAAAAGATCGACGAGGCCAACAAATACGGGGCAAAGATCGAAGGTGCAAAAGGGGTCCCCTTCAAGATCCTGGAGGAAAGTGTGAAGTACGGTATCAACAAAGTCAACACAGACACCGATCTCAGGATAACCTTCACAGCCTCTGTTCGAAAGCTGCTTGCCGAGACACCGGAAGTAATCGACCCGAGAAAGATCTTCAAGCCGGCCATCGAAGACTTGAAAGAGGTCATCAAGGCCCGAATGCGCTGCTTGAACTCATCGAACAAAGCCTAAACGACTTTCACAAATCACACGGGGGTGACGCAATAAATGAAGATACTGGTTATTAATTCCGGCAGTTCCTCAATCAAATACCAACTCTTGGATATGGAAAACGAAAGACTGCTTTGTAAGGGACTTGTGGAGAGAATTGGGATCCCGGGTTCCGTTCTTAAACATAAAAAAGCCGGTGAAAAATTCCCGGTCGAAAGACCCATACCCAATCACGACGAAGGCCTCAAACTCGTTCTCGAAACACTGACAGACGGGAAAATGGGCGTGATCGACTCACTGGACGAGATCCAGGCCGTCGGACACCGCGTGGTTCACGGGGGCGAGAAGTTTACTTCCTCCACCATCGTTGACGAGGATGTCCTCAAGGCACTCGAGGAGCATGCCTATCTCGCACCGCTTCACAACCCGCCAAACATCATGGGTATCCGGGCCTCAATGAAACTGCTGCCCGGCATCCCGAACGCCGTTGTCTTTGACACATCTTTCCACACGACCATGCCGGAACACGCGTATTTATACGCATTACCACTCGACTATTACCGAAAATACAAGATCCGGCGTTACGGCTTTCACGGCACCTCGCACCGTTACATCGCCCTCAGAACCGCTCAGCTGCTTGAGAGACCGGTTGACGAATTGAAGATCATCTCCTGCCATCTCGGTAACGGGGCCTCCCTTGCTGCCATTGACAGGGGAAGATCCGTGGATACCAGCATGGGATTCACCCCGCTCGAGGGCTTGATCATGGGAACACGCTCAGGCGATCTCGACCCCTCCATCCTGGTCTTCCTCCAGGAGAAGGAGAATATGTCGGTTGAGGAGATATACAACCTCCTGAACAAGAAGAGCGGCATCCTTGGTCTCTCCGATAATTTCAGCAGCGACATGCGCGATATCGAAGACAAGGCCATCGAGAAAGAACCGGTCTGCCGCCGGGCTCTCAGCGCCTATGAATACAGAATCGCAAAATACATCGGGGCCTACACCGCTTCCATGAACGGGGTGGACGCCATCGTCTTCACAGCCGGCGTCGGCGAGAACTCCCCGATACTGAGACAGGAGATCTGTGAAGATTATCTGTGCTATCTCGGGGTCGAGATTGACCGGGAAAGAAACGACGTCAAGGGCGACGAACGCTTCATCTCCACAAAAGACTCAAAAGTCGATGTCCTGATTGTCCCAACCAACGAAGAACTGATGATTGCGAGAGATACTGCGGAACTCATCGGTTAAACAATAATGATCATGCAAAAGGGCGGAGAGGTTTCTCCCGCCCTTTTTCAATTCAACAGCAAAAAACCAAACTATAGGGAGCTGATTGTATGAAAAGATTAATCCTCATCTTGCTTATCGTTGTAGCGGTATCAACCCTCTTTGCCGGTACTGCCCCAAAAAAGGTGATCGTTGACACGGATATGGGCTGGGATGACACCCTCTCCATCCTCTACCTGATGAAGAATCCGGACGTTGAAATACTCGGCATCACTGTTACAGGCTGCGGAGAGACCTATCTCAAAGACGGTGTCGAGAATGCCCTCAAGCTGATGACACTCGGGAAACAAAAAGCGGGCGTTTATATCGGGGCGGCCGATCCCATCCAATATGACCACAAATTCCCGGCCTCCTTTAAAAAGGACATGAGCGATATCATGGGACTGAGCGCCAAACTGCCCGACCCGGACAGACAGTTCCGTTCAAAGAAGGCGTGGGACTACATCCATGACACGCTTGAAGCGACTGAAGAGAAGATCACCATCCTCTCACTCGGAGGCTTCACAAATCTCGCAAAGATGCTTGAAAAATACCCCGACACACGGGTTGACAGAATTGAGAACATCTACGCCATGGCCGGTGCCGTCTTCGTCGACGGGAACGTCTCCCTGCTGAACAACGCCAAAAAAGAATGGGACCAGGGCCCCATCTACAGCACAAACAGATGGGCCGAGTTCAACGTCTTCGTAGACCCGGTGGCCGCCAAGCGCATCATCGATTCAGAACTCCCGATAACAATTATCCCACTCGACGCCTGTGATTATGTCCTGCTTCAACGCAGTTTCCTGAACGAGATAACGGCCAAGGACCCCATCGCCAAAATGGTCAGCGATATCATCATGAAGAAAACGGGCAGCTCCAGCGAAGGCATCCCCGTTCCCATCTTCGACCCGCTCGCCACCATGATCATGGCCGGCGGCCTGAGACCAAATCAGATCACCCCCGTCAACCTGACCGTCAACACCACCAACACGAAAAAGGCCAACCATTCGGGACAGACCTACGTCGATTCCACCTCCCCGGGCGGCCTTGTGAATG
>CAZVWW010000114.1:0-7272 GCA_964631265.1 uncultured Thermotogaceae bacterium | reverse complement strand
AACCTGGATTCCCGCTGATTTATACCTATGAATTCCCTAATGCATTTATTTATGAGTATTACAGAGATTTTTTTGCCAATCAGACCTTGGTATAATTATACCAAGGATAGCGGGTTATATATAGTATAACTTCCCTGATAGAGAGGGTTTTAGAGATCATAGGTATAATTTCCCGGGGTTGGAGGTGGCAAGGATCATCAACCAACCACATGTGCATTATTTCAAACATACATTCGATAAAACAGCAATGAGGAGGGTTTGATGAAGAGTCTTAAAATAAAAAAATGTGATACAAAAAAGATAGGCAGGTATTCGAGGATGATAATTGTATGACAAATAAAGAGAAATTTGCTTATTGGCTGGAAGTTTCTCAATATGATTTGGATACTGCTAGAGCAATGTATGAAACAGGAAGATATTTATACGTTGCTTTTACCTGTCAGCAATCAATTGAGAAGATTTCAAAAGGCTTGTATACCCTCTTAACGAGCAACGAGCCGCCACGAATTCATAACATATGGCACATTTTCAGAAAACTAAGCAATGATACTCAACTGGATGTTATGGTTGATATTGAGAATTTTGATTTAGAGATAAACAAACACAAGATATTCTTCGCAGAACTTTTATCCTATTACATCTCTGGAAGATACCCAACTTATAAAGAAAAAGCCTCAACTTCAATCACCAAGGAAAAAGCAAAACAATTACTTTCTACAACTGAGGAGGTTTTTGCATGGATAAAATCCCTGAGTCAGTACGAATAATAATTAACAACTATATCCGCCAAATTTCCAAAGATATAAAAATCGAGAAGGTTATCATATTTGGTTCTTACGCTAAAAAAACAACGCATCAAAACAGTGATGTTGATTTAGCAGTGTTTTCTGAGAATTTCAAAGAAAAAAGCAGGATAGAAAACCTGAAATATTTGATACTGAATGCAATGGATTATGACATTGATCTTGAACCACAGCCGTTTACTGATGAAGATTTTAAGAATCCTGAAGGATTTGTTGAGGAAATCATTAGGACTGGGATTGAGATATCTGAAATAAGGCATTAAATACACCACCCAAAAAAATACAGGGGTGAGTTTTATAATAGTTATGTATTCTCTTTGAGCCCGGAACAGGTGAGATTGAAACGGATTTCGTTGATCCCGGGTGGAATCACAGGTAATGTTACGCTGCCCGATGTCATCAACGAACTGCAAGTCGGTGGCCGGGAATTCTTAATCGACCATCTTGGATAACAATAAGTTTGTTAGAAAATAGAAGAAAAGGGCGTAGAAGTACGTCCTTTTTTTTATGGAATTTTTTCACAAGAGAGAAAAAGATTATGGTATAATACACTAAATAATTTTGAAAACACACTAAGGAGGGAATATTACGCATGGCCAAGAAATGGGTTTATTATTTTGGTAAGAGTAAATCCGAAGGCGGATCTCAGATGAAAGAGATCCTCGGCGGTAAAGGTGCAAACCTGGCTGAAATGGTTAACATTGGAATTCCCGTTCCACCGGGATACACTATTTCAACAGAGGTTTGTAAGTATTACACGGAACATGGAGAAAAATATCCTGAGGAATTGGACGCACAGGTTGAAGAAGCGATGAGACTCCTCGAAAAGGACAGTGGAAAGAAGTTTGGTGACAAGGATGATCCACTCCTCGTTTCAGTTCGATCGGGAGCAGCCGTTTCAATGCCGGGGATGATGGATACAGTCCTCAATCTCGGTTTGAACGACAAGACGGTTGTCGCGATGGCAGAGAACACGGGTAATCCCCGATTTGCCTACGATTCCTACAGACGATTTGTTCAGATGTTCGGCGATGTTGCTTTAGGCATCCCGCATTCGGAATTTGAGAAGGCACTGGACAAGGTGAAAGAGGAAAAAGGTGTCCAGCAGGATACAGAGCTTGAAACGGATGATCTCAAACGGGTTATTGAACTCTACAAGGAAGTCTATAAGAAAGAGGGTCTCTCATTCCCGCAGGATCCCAAAGAACAGTTATGGGATTCAATTGATGCTGTATTTGGCAGCTGGATGAATGAAAGAGCCATTAAATACAGAAAACTCAACGAGATTGACGGTCTTTTGGGAACGGCTGTAAATGTTGTTGCGATGGCCTACGGAAACATGGGCAATGACAGCGGAACAGGTGTTGCCTTTACCAGGAACCCGTCAACCGGTGAGAAGAAATACTACGGTGAATTCCTCACAAACGCACAGGGTGAAGACGTTGTTGCCGGTATCAGGACACCGAAGGATCTCCAGGACATGAAGCAGGATTGGCCTGAGGTTTATCAGCAGCTGATCGATGTCTTCGAGAAGCTCGAGAAGCATTACAAGGATATGCAGGATGTTGAGTTCACAATCGAGAGAGGCAAGTTGTATCTGCTTCAGACCAGAACGGCCAAAAGAACGGCTGCAGCAGCAGTCAAAGTAGCCGTCGACATGGTGGAGGAAGGCCTCATCGACAAGAAGACAGCTGTCATGAGAGTGGCTCCGGCCCAGATCGAAAAGCTTCTGCACCCTTATTTTGATCCCAAGGAAAAGGACAAAGCGGATATTCTGACCACTGCACTGCCCGCATCACCGGGAGCAGCAGCCGGTAAGGCTGTTTTCCGTTCCGATGCAGCGGAAGAATGGGTTGAAAGAGGAGAGAAGGTTATCCTCGTCAGACTCGAAACATCCCCTGAGGATATCGGCGGGATGGCAGCGGCAGAAGGAGTTCTAACGGCAAGAGGCGGAATGACCTCTCACGCGGCGGTTGTTGCACGTGGAATGGGCGAACCGGCTGTTTGCGGTGCCGAGGCACTCGATGTCAGCGAAGAGAAAAGGCAGTTCAAGGCCAAGGGCGAGATCGTCAAAGAAGGAGACTGGATCTCCATCGATGGAAGCACCGGCCAGGTGATGAAGGGTAATATCAAGACGATCAAACCTGAAGGACTCGAGGGCCCCATCGCGAAGATCATGAAATGGGCGGACAAATTCAGAAGACTCGGCGTCAGAACCAATGCCGATGCACCGGATGATGCAAAGGTTGCTTTTGAGTTTGGTGCCACGGGAATCGGACTGACAAGGACCGAACACATGTTCTTTGGAGAGGAAAGGCTTCCCGTTGTTAGAAGGATGATCGTGTCCAGAAAAGTTGAGGACAGGAAGAAGGCCCTTAACGAACTCGAACCATTCCAGAGAGATGACTTCTACGGCATCCTGAAGGCGATGGACGGCTATCCGGTTACGATTAGATTTATCGACCCCCCGTTGCATGAATTCGTACCTCAGGATCCGAAAGCACAGGAAAGACTGGCAAAAGACCTGAATATCGAGATCGATGAATTGAAAGAGATTATCAACGAGCTTCACGAGTTTAACCCGATGCTCGGACACAGAGGGGTCAGACTCTCAATCACCTATCCTGAGATAGCGGTTATGCAGACGAGGGCTATCATCGGTGCGGCGATCGATCTGAAGAAAGAAGGCAAAGACCCGAGACCTGAGATCATGATACCGCTTGTAGGCATTGAAGCAGAACTCAAGACCCTGCGAGAGCTTGTGACAAAAGAGGCTGACAAGATGATCGAAGAAGCAGGCGTCGAGCTGGAATACCTCGTCGGAACGATGATAGAGGTTCCAAGAGGGGCTATAACAGCAGATGAGATCGCCAAGCACGCTGAGTTCTTCTCGTTCGGTACCAATGACCTCACTCAGATGACATTCGGTTACAGTCGTGACGACGCCGGAAAGTTTATCAAGGATTACCTCGAAAAGGGTATTCTAGAACGCGACCCCTTCAAAAAACTCGACAGGGATGGCGTTGGTCAGCTGGTTAAGATGGCCGTTGAAAAGGGTAGAAGCGTCAGAAAAGACATTCATCTCGGTATCTGTGGCGAACACGGCGGAGATCCCTACTCAATCGAGTTCTGTCACATGGTGGGACTTGACTATGTCAGTTGTTCACCTTACAGAGTCCCGATAGCAAGATTGGCTGCAGCACAGGCTGCTATTAAAAACGGTTAATCGATACATTTCAATACAAAAAACAGGGTCCCGTTTCGGGGCCCTGTTTTTTTTGCTGTTAAGCGCTATGGTCTATTGAAACGAGGCGATATCATCGGCCAGTCTCTCGTAATCCGGTGTTCTTTTATAAAGAGCCTCTTTGTCGTTGATGTATCCGGGGAGTTGGTCTTCAAAGACCGGTCGGTTTATCCTGTAGAATATCCCCAGAGGATATTGTTCGGTCTCGTTGGCCTTTTTGAACGCCGCCTGTTTGTCCGCCGGGTCATGGTCTTTCATCTCATAGGTGTTATCCATATACCACTTGTAGGTGTTCAACTTGTTAAACGTCACGCAGGGCTGGAAGATGTCCACAAGAGACAACCCCTTATGGTTGATGGCCTCTTTGATGAGATCGACCGTCATATCGGGGTTTCCCGAGAAGGTTCTTGCCACGAAACTGGCATCCAGTGAGATTGAAAGGGCCAGGGGATTAATCGGCTCGATGAAGACACCGGTTGTCTGTACAGGTGTCTTAAACCCCTTGAGACTGGTGGGGGCCGCCTGCCCCTTTGTCAGTCCGTAAACCATGTTGTCGTGAACGATCACTGTGATGTCGGGATTGCGTCTGATGGCATGAATGAAATGATTACCGCCCTCGCCGTACATACAGCCGTCACCGCTCTCCGCTATGACGGTCAGTTCCGGGTTAGCAGCTTTTATTGCTGTTGCCGGGGGAAGTGATCGGCCATGAAGGCCGTTGAACATGTTGATATTCAGGTACTGGGGCATCTTGGCCGCCTGCCCGATGCCGGAGACCATAACCGTTTTGGAGGGTTCGAGTGCCAGATCTTCAAAGGCCTTCTGAAGCGCTTTGTGGATGCCGAAATTACCGCATCCCGGGCACCAGGCGATGTCTTCCGTGTTCATTTTCCAACTCATTTATACTCCCCCTTTGTTCAGTTTTTTGAATGATGCTGTCAGTTCTTCAATCGAGAACTGAATACCGCTGTGTTTGGTGATGCGTTTGAAATCTGTGAACCCGGTTTCCTTTTTCACCAGCTCGGAGAACTGCCCTGTTACGTTGTTCTCAACAAAGACAACCTGTTCATACTGCTTGAGCGTTTCTCCAAGATTGCCGGGCAACGGATAGACCTGTTCAAAATGCATATGGGACAGTTCTTTGTGATCAACGGAGTCCAATGCTTCATCGATGGTATGATACGTTGACCCCCAGCTAATGATCAGTGTCTTGCCTTCTTTGTCATTTCTGACGAGAGGGTCCAGAAGATCTTCTTTTAGGCGGGCCGCCTTCTTCATTCTCTTATCCACCATCTGATTTCTCACATCGAAGGATTCGGTGATATGCCCCATTTCATCGTGTTCATCGCTGTCCGCTTTGACGACCCCGTCTCCGTAGCCGGGGATAGCCCTCGGAGAGATCCCGTCCTTTGTCAGTTTATATCGTTGATAATCCCGGGTGGATTTGATGAGAAACGCCTCGTTTGTTTTGTCCGGGGAAAATCGGGGAACGTTGTAATACGTGTCGACAAAATACTGGTCTGACAAGATGAACGCCGTTGTCTGATATTGCTCGGCGATACGCATCGCCCGGCCGGCTATGTGGAAGGCACTGTCAACCGTTCCGGGAGCAAAGACAGCCTTGGGAAAATCCCCGTGTCCCGCATAGAGGACGAGGTTGAGATCGCCCTGTTCGGTTCTTGTGGGAAGGCCGGTTGCCGGTCCCGGTCTCTGGGCAACGTGGATAACGACCGGAGCCTCGATGATTCCCGCCAGGCTGATCCCCTCCCCCATGAGGGCAAGCCCGCCACCTGAGGTTGTCACGAAGGGTTTGGCCCCGGCAAAAGAGGCGCCGCATGCCATATTGATGGCAGATATTTCATCCTCGGCCTGTTCCAGTACAAGTCCGTAATCCCCGGCCCTTTGAGCAAGGGCGACCAGAACGGTTGTAGAAGGCGACATGGGATAGGAAGAGACAAAGTTTGCCCCTCCGGCAATCGCACCGAGCGCGATTGAATCGGCTCCGTTGATCAGGATTTCATCTTGTATTTGATTGCCGTGTGGTTCAATCGCGATCTTCTCGAATGTGGCTGCCTCTTCATACCCCTTTTCAAAGGCGTTTTTGTTCCCCTCCGCGATCTTCTCACCTTTGGGCAGGAAGGTATCGTATATCAGCTTTGCATTACTGTCAAGGTCCAGGTTCAGAACGGCACAAATGGCACCGACAGCGGCAGTGTTGGTGAACAGCTTGTTCCCCGCGTTCTTTGCGATTTCCGTCAGCGCGATGGGACTTTCCGTTGCTTCAGTTTCCTCATCAAAGCTTTCTTTTTCGCCGAGGATAACCGTTTTGTCGTTGATTCTGTTTAAATGTCTCGTCATGGCATTTTTCCCCAGGGGCAGCAGCATATCGATATGGTGCTTGTATCCTCTAACACGGCCGCTACCCACTCTTATCTCGGTTGAATTGTTCCCTCCGCGAACCCGTGACATGTATTCCTTTGTGGCATAACAGTTCAGATTGTTCTCCTTCAACAGCCTGGTCAGGAGCTTCTCTACGGTCTGAATGCCCATTCCGGCTTCTCCGCTCAGTACAACAGAAATATCGTCCATATTCAGCCTCCTTATAAGATTTTTTTACGCATGTTGTCATTTTGACGGAAACGGCCATCCCTCATTCTCATTGTAGCATGCTTCGACTTCAGTGTGAAAATTACTAGCCGGACACCGTATAATTATGGTTAGAGAGGAAACAGGTTGACTATATCAAAATACTTCACATCCCAAACACCGTGATTTCTATAGTTTTATAAGATCTGGTTTCAATGAATATCCGCTCATCCCAGTCTTTATTTTCCTGATCGAAGATGATCAAATACGCTTCTTTGGCGCCTGTTTTGTCTACATATTGAGCAGTTTGTTTCAGTCCTTCTTCGATGACACTTTCAAGTGTGTTGTGGTGTTTGAGTTTGAGTTCTATCACGATTCTTTGAAGGTCTTCCGGGTTGTGAAAAGCGGGGAGGGTGGGCCAGCGGATGTACAGATCGGTTCGTTTTCTTCCCAGTCCATACACAGCTTTTATTGAACCAACCAGTGGAGTTTTGTCTTTTGAAACTCCTACGGACCTGCCTTTTAGTCCGCACTCCCTGTCTATGAGGCCACCGCCATTAATGATTCTTTGTAAAAAAGCCTGCAATAATAACTGTGGTCCGGCTTCTTCGTATTTAAATCGGGTGAGCCAGCTTTCGC
>CAZVWW010000113.1:0-7303 GCA_964631265.1 uncultured Thermotogaceae bacterium | reverse complement strand
TGACCTATATCTCAAAGACGGTGACAAAGACGCCGCTCAATTGTGAAGAGACCCTTCTGAAAGCCGCCTATCACGATGTTCCTGAATCAATCACCGGGGATATTATATCACCCACAAAGCGAAGGATACAGGGGTTTGAGAACACCATCTCACAGGTTGAAGAACAGATGGTTGATGAGAAGCTTATCCATCTGCTCCCCGGAGGGATACAAGAAGATCTGAAGCGGTACATGCTCTTGCCGTTTGAGGGGGAGGGCGGCCGGCTTGTGAAAGCCGCCGACCTCTTCGGAAGCCTTTATGAATGTCTGATAGAGATGAATACCGGTAACGCCTACCCGCTCTTTAAAACGGCCTACCGGGATATTATGCGGGAACTGAAGATGATGAAGACTCAGGAGGTTGATTACATCATCAAGTGGGGGATCGTGGGAAACAGTGCCTAATTTCAGAACACATGCCCTCTCGGGACTCTTTTTGTATCCCCTTGTCATTCCAGTCTACACCCTCATCGGGTTTATCCTCAATTATCCGCCTGCTTCAAAGCGGATCATCGCCTTTGGCTATGTATTGTTCGTTCTCGGCGCCGATGCCCCCGATATCGATCATAAGAACGCCTATATGCACCGGATTGCCCGTGTGATTGTCTGGGTATCGACTACGGTCTATTTTTACTTCCTGTACACGGAGAAATTTCCGGTCTGGTTTCCCGGGTCGCCCATTCTTGAAAATGAGATGATCCTGTTTACAACCTGTATCCTCTCGGGAATGCTGGCCTCGCTGCTCTTCTCGTTTCTCATGCCCCGGCACAGAGGCCCCCTTCATTCCATCTTTGCCCCCTTTGTTTTTGGCCTGATCGTGGGGGTGCTCACGTACTTTCTCGAGGTCCAGGACCTAACCGAACGGCTTTCGATGGCCCATTCCATCTATCTCGGTGTTTCGGCCTTTCTGGGGTATCTGCTTCATCTTGTTCTCGATTACACGGTTTCGGCGATCAAGAACAGGAACCTCTGATTCCCCTCAGAACAACCGTTAAACTAACCGTAATAATGATTGGCAACATGAAATGTTATAATAAATTGTTTCACTTCACATCTCAATAAGGAGGGTTTTTTATGAAAAAGGTTTTGTTAATTGCAGCATTGGTATTGTTTATCAGCGCGGGATTATTTGCCGCAGAAGCGGGTAAACTGGTCGTATGGTGCTCCGAGGCGCAGGTCAATATCCTGCAGGAGCTTGGAAATGATTTTGAAACGATGTATGGTGTCCCCGTTGATGTGCAGGAGATGGATTTCGGGCAGATCAAGTCCAAATTCCTACAGGCAGCTCCGGTGGGAGAAGGGCCCGACATCATTGTGACAGCCCATGATCAGATCGGCGAGCTCGTTGTCAACGGTCTGGTACTTCCCATGGACTTTCTGACCCTTTCAGAAAGAGAAAAATTTGTTGACACGGCAATCGAGGCCTTCGAGTACGGCGGAAAACTCTACGGACTTCCCTATGCACTGGAAGCAATTGCCCTGTTCTACAACAAGGACTATCTGGACGAGGCTCCCCAAAGCATGGAAGAACTCGTTGCACTTGCTCAGGAATACACGAGCGATGAATTCAGAGGCTTTGTCTACAACGCCCCTGACTTTTATTTCTCGGCCCCTTTCCTCTTTGCCAACGGCGGGTATGTCTTTAAGAAGACGGATAAGGGACTCGATCCCAACGATATCGGACTCAACAACGAGGGTGCCGTCAAAGGCGCGCAGTTCATCGATGAGATGTACGACAAAGGCGTCCTGAAACCCGGTGACAACTACGAGATTGCAGACGGACTCTTCAAGGACGGAATGGCCATGGCCATCATCAACGGCCCCTGGGCCACGACAGGCTACAAAGAGGCCGGCATCAATTACGGCATTGCACCGATCCCCTCACTTGACGGGAACCCCGTAAGACCTTTCACAGGCGTCCAGGGCTTTTTGATCAATTCAGAATCACCGAACACACTCTTTGCCATCGATTTTCTTGCCAATTACATCAACACCGCGGAAGTCATGCAGAGACTTTACAACGCCGATCCGAGACCGCCTGCCAGAGAAGATGTTGCCAAAATGGTTGAAGATGACGCAGATGTCTCCGCTTTCTACAACAGTGCCGCAAACGGAATCCCCATGCCGAACATACCGGCAATGGCTGCAGTCTGGGGAGCGATGGCCGATGCGCTTGACCAGATCATCAACAACAAACTTGAACCGGCTGAAGCACTTGATCAGGCTGTTGAAAAGATCAAGGCCGGCATAGGAGAATAAGCAACAGCTCGACATTTCACGGGATGAGCAGTGAAAGCTGTTCATCCTGTTTATTTTATACGATAAAGGTGTGGTTGTTATGAAGCATGTTGGCAGGATCCTGTTGTGGCTGGTCATTGCATTCTTAAATGCCCTGCTTACCTGGGCGGCGATTATCCTCTTCACGAACGATGCCATCGAACTTGGGGCGATACAGCTCCTGATCATCGTACTGATCGATTTCGCCGTATTCAACCCCAAAGGCTATCCCTACCGTTACACCATTCCGGCATTAAGCCTGCTTTTAATTCTCACGGTTTATCCGATCTTTTACACCTTCAAGATAGCCTTCACCAACTATGGCACAGGCCATCTCTTCACCCGTAAGCAGGCAATCGAAAGACTGATGGATACGTATATAACGGACAAAGACGCCGCTCCGTTTTCATACAAAGTTTATGTAGAGATGAAGGATTTCAAACCCACACAGAATTTTGTACTTGTCTTTGAGCGGGAGGGATCGAAATATCTTGCCGAGACGCCGGCGATCATGGACACGGATCAAGACGGAAACACGACAAGGAGTGTCTCGCAGTATCGACCCGTCAAGACAGACAATGTTTTAATAGGAGAAAGACAGTTTGACCTGATCCGCTCCCTCCATGACGGGGATGAGATAATGGCCGTCAGAGAGGAGGCAGGGGGTGATGAGATCACCTACTCCTACTTTTTCTCCTTTGAGGACCCGTCAACGCTTGCCAATCAAAGGGTCTTTATCAGTCAGATGTATGTCAAGTATCTGGACAGTGTTGAATTCACCGCACCGGACGGTCCCACTTTACGATTCGGCTCGCGGTACGGCTTCAGAAAGCTTGTCGAATCGGAGAGAAAATACACCATCAACAAGGTGCCATACGAGGAAGACGGGGTGATAAAAGAGCGGACTGAGCTCATTGACAGGGTAACGGGACAACCGCTTCAGGAAGAGAAGGGCTCGTTTTATGAGATTGACGAAAACGGCATTAAAAAGACCGTTGCCGGTTACCGCGATTATATTGGAACGGAGAACTTCGAGAAGATGTTTACCGATCAGCGATTTACCGGTCCCTTTATCAAGATATTCATTTGGACGTTCATCTGGGCCGCTTTGAGCGTCCTGTTCTCATTCGCCATCGGTCTGGGGTTTGCCCTGCTCTTGAACGATCAGCATATGAAGGGCAAGAACCTGTACAGAACGCTCCTGATCATTCCGTGGGCCATCCCCGCCTTCATATCCGTTCTCGTCTGGCGAAACGGCTTTTTCAACGAGACCTACGGCATTATCAACAAGATCATTCTCGGCCAGTGGCTGGGGCTCGATGCCGTCCGATGGCTGGGAGACGCCTTTTTCGCCAAGGTCTCCGTACTGATTGTCAACATCTGGCTGGGATTCCCGTACATGATGCTGGTCTGTCTCGGGGCCCTGCAATCCATACCGGGTGCACTTTACGAGGCGGCATCGATTGACGGGGCTTCCAAATTTAAAAAGTTTCACAGCATCACCCTGCCGCTTCTGATGACATCCGTCACACCGCTGCTTATCGGAGCCTTCGCCTTTAATTTTAACAACTTTACCAACATCTATCTGCTCACAAGAGGCGGGCCGGCAATGGCCGACTCTTTGACAAATGCCGGATCAACGGACATCCTCATCTCGTATACCTACAAACTGGCCTTCCAGGGGGAGCGGGGTCAGGATTTCGGTTACGCGTCGGCGATAGCCCTCTTTATATTCATCATCGTTGCGGGTATAAGCTATCTGCAGTTTAAGTTTGCGGGAACGTTCGAGGAGGTGAACCGGTAATGAAGAGAAGAATGCATCCATTCAAGCACCTGTTCATCATTCTGATGCTTGTCATCATCCTCTTTCCGTTGTTCTGGATCATAACAACCTCGGTGAGGCGGGACAATGCCGCCTTTTCAACCGACCTGATCAGTAACCGGCTCACCCTGCAGCATTACAAAGACCTGATCATCAACAGAAAGAACATTCCCCAGTTAATCACGGAGATGAAAAAGGTGACAACAGTCTCCTCAGAGTATGGGGAGATGGAAAAAGCGGAACTGCTTCAAACACTTGATGATTATGAAGCAGATCTAAAAGATCAGATGACGGACAGTGTCAGCTATATCAAAGAGGCTGAACCGGCGGTTGAAGAGATTGAACAGTATGTCAGTGAAAATAAGAAAAAAGTCGTCGAAGCGTTTCACGCAAGAAAGAATGAAGAGCTGGTCTTTCTGCAGGCCGGGATTGAAGTGAATCTTGATGATCAGTCAGGCCTCTTTTTTCAACAGGCACTCCTTGAAGCATTCCCCGAAGAGGGAACCGCTACACGCGAAGTGTATATCGATTATCTCAAGTCGGATTACAAATCCTTCATCGAATCGTACGAATCGGTTCAGGATTCATTTGGAGACGCAAGAGACCGTATAAGAGGGATGTTTGAGAAGTTTGAGCAGAATTTTTCAGCAAGCCTGTCATCTGAGACACTGGAGAGGCTCGGTGAAATCAAGCAAGCCTATGTGGGACTCATCAGGCCCTTTGATTTTGCCTACAAGAGTTGGAACGTGGAAGTCAATCTTAAGGGGATCATGAGACTCTCATCTGATGTAGAGGAGGAGATCGGGGAAGAGAACTATCCCGTATGGAATGACTTCAAGGCCAAATTGAAAGACCAGGCCCGGGAGATTGACACAATAGAGGCTGAACTCGAGGAGACTTACAGCGCTGCACTTGACGGTTTAAACGAGAAATTGGCAGATTATGAAGAGACGTTGACATCATACAGAGAACTCGAAAAGAAAAGGAAAGCGGTCTTCGAAACGGTCAACAATCTCTCGGCTGAAATCGGGGACCTCAAGCAGGAGCTTTTCGATATTGAAAACCGCTTTTCCCTGCTGGATCAGCAGCTTCAGAAATCCCTTTACGAACTGAATGAGGCGCGTGACCTCATAGAGTCTGTTATGGACAAAGATCCGAAACCGACAGCTGATTCATTCCTCCCCGGGAAATTCAACGATTCCGTTCAGCAGTTGGAGGCGATGAGATCGGGGCTTGAAAAGATAGAAAGGGGACAGAACAGTTCGGCGATCATCACAAAGACACGTTCCCTCTTCAACTGGTATATTGACAACGCCGCCGCAATCGGAGAGAGGCTCGGTTACGCCGCCGTCGATGATGCCTATCAGGTCATATCAAATGTAATCCTGCCCTTCGAAACCAACATAGAAGACTATACCGATCTGACAGCCGCGTATTCAAATGTCAATGAGCAGATTGAGAAGAAGCAGAAAGCTCTGAAGCAGGAAGAAGAGCGCCTGGATGGACTCTCGGAGAAAATGGAGTCCCTTTCTTCACGATATGAAAAAGTCCTGGCCTTGAAAGAGCGGTCCGGGAAAGCACAAAAACTGGTTGATCTCAGTCTGATGCTGCAGGAAACAGATACAATCGATGAGATTGTTCATTTTTCCAATGCCCTCAGTGACTTTCAGGGAGCATATGGTAAAAACGACGATCCGTTGAATGCATTTCTGAACGAGACCGCGGAATTTCAAAAGCTGATTGCGATTAAAGAAAGCTTCAACAGTAAAGCCCAAGTCCTTTACGACTCAATAGCGCAAATAGAGGAACTCCTAAAGGAATTCAGTTCAAGAAAAGAGACCTATGTCAACCTGACCACGGCGAATGCCCCTGTGAAAGTACAGGAGCTGATCGACATGGATCAGATCCAGAAAGAGGCGTACAACGACTTCTCGTCACAGCTGAACAAGCTCGGCAGACAGGCAAGCGATCTGGCTGAACTCGAGCAGTTCAAAGAGATTGCAAAACCTCTGACCCGAATCGACAGAAATATCTACGAGAGCATGCAGTACTGGGTCAAAAAACCGGAACAGCAGTTTATGAGATGGCTCATCAACACCGTTATCCTCTCGGTGGTAACAGCGGGACTCACGGTCATATTCTGTGCTCTCGGCGCTTACCCCTTCAGCAGGATGCGATTCCCGGGCAGAAAGAACGGACTGCTCTTCCTCCTGTTGGTCCAGATGTTCCCCATTGTGATGGGCATGGTCGCGCTGTACCTGCTGCTGATGTTTATCGGGAGATTCATCCCGATGTTCGGTCTGGATTCCCTGTACGGACTCGGGCTGATATATCTGGGTAACATTGCCTTTAACATGTGGCTTTTGAAAGGCTATTTTGATACAATCCCGGATTCACTCGAGGAAGCAGCCATGATAGACGGTTCAACACGGTTCCAGACCTTCTGGCGGATTGTGCTGCCCCTGGCGGCGCCGATGCTGGCCGTAGTTTTCATCATCGTCTTCATGGCGAACTTCAACGAATTTGTCCTGGCCAGGGTGGTCCTTCAGAGTCCGGAGAATTACACCTTTGCCGTCGGGCTGCAATCGTTCTCGTACGGACCGTATCAGATGGAATGGGGGCTCTTCACCGCTGCCGCATTGATAGGGGCCTTGCCGATGGTCGTGTTGTCCCTCTCGATGCAGCGATACCTCGTCAGCGGACTGACAAAAGGTTCCGTAAAGGGTTAATCACTGAGCGCCACATATAAGCGGGAACCGCGAAATCACCGGGACAGGTCCCTTGATTATGAAACCTTAATCAAGGGACCTGTCCCGGTGATTTCGCCACTTGTTGAGTTTGTTAAGTTAACCAACTTAACGGGTATCGGCAAAGCTCATAACCTTTCTGTTTACATTATGAAATTTAGATAAATTTATGGTATAATGTAGCTGCGAATGATGTTATGTGCACACCACCTTTTTAAATGAGGGAAGGATATATGAACACAGAAAGCGTTGGTAATACGGAATTTACCGATATGATTCTAAAGGTTTTATATATAATGAAAGATGAAGCGGATGACGCAGAGGCCTTCAGAAGAGTGCTGGAAGCAGGGATGGGGTTTCTTGACGGTACCGATGCGGCCAGTTTCTGGCGTCTGGAAAAAGACGGCGAGCACTATGTG
>CAZVWW010000112.1:0-7345 GCA_964631265.1 uncultured Thermotogaceae bacterium | reverse complement strand
TCATGAAAAGACAAAACAATACAAATTTCTTCATAATTATCTATATACATTATTTTCATTTTTATGTAAATCTCGTATTCGACTTCTTCTTCAATAATCTCTTTTAAAAACTCATAAACAGTTCCATCCTGAAATTTGCCATCGATTTCTCCCGTTGGTCCACGGTAATAATCATCTATACTGAGTTCTTCGTATAAAAACTGGAACATTCGTTCAGGAGTCCAACTGAGTTTTCCAAGGAGCTCTTTGTTTTTCTTCCTTGGAATCATGTTAATCTTTTCCACTTCTATTTGTTGTCTCATTTTTTACTAAAAATAATTTCAACAAACGATTCAACTCCAAATATCAGATAGCATATCATATTATACCATCATTTGATGGTATATATCAAGCGCCATTTCTTGAAACGATTTTCTTAACAGAGTGGGAAGAGGAATTTGGATCGTAGTGGATCATAGGGACAGGTCCCTTGATCCATTTTCTCAGACAGATGGGACGTGGCGTGTCCCTTTTATCCGTGATCCGTTTTTTCGTTGAGGCTCGATCGTAGTGACCCCAAAAAATTGATTTTCTCTGTTTCCGATGTTTCCAAGGTTTTTAATCAAAAGTCGGGCCAAGGAGGTATTCCAGGTTGTTCAGCTGGCCCTGGATTATACATGATATAATAGTAATACCTAACTAAAAAAAGGAGGTTTTCTGATTATGGCAAAAGTCTATTATACCAGCTTTGAAACGCAGATGGGACTGAGCATGCTTCAGAAACTGACAACACTGTTGAAAAAGGGTGGGTTTGAGGATTCTTTTGGAAAAGACAAACTGGTTGCCTTGAAGATCCACTTTGGAGAGTACGGGAATCTCGCGTATATCAGACCAAACTATTTAAGGGTTATCGTTGATATGGTCAAGGAAAACGGGGGGAAACCCTATTTGACCGATGCCAATACACTATATAAGGGAAGCCGGGCCAATGCTGTTGATCATTTGAAAACCGCTCTTGTCAACGGTTTTGCCTATCCCACCGTTGATGCACCGCTTGTTATTGCCGACGGGTTGAGAGGAACTGACGAAGTCAAGATTCCGATAAATGGTGAATTCATCAAGGAGGCCAAGATTGGCAGTGGTGTTGCGTTGGCCGATACAATCGTCTCAGTCTCTCATTTCAAGGGGCATGAACTCTCCGGGTTCGGAGGCGCCATCAAGAACATTGGAATGGGATCCGCATCAAGGGCCGGAAAGCTTGAACAGCACAGTGATTCCAAACCAAAAGTCGTGGAAGAGAACTGTGTCAGATGCATGCTGTGTGCCAGGAACTGTCCGGCAGATGCCATCACCGTGAAAGATTATGCGATCATTGACTATGACAAGTGCATCGGATGCGGCGAGTGTGTTGCCATGTGTAACTTCGGCGCCATGGTTCCCGTATGGGACGCCGCCTCAGAGACCTTGTGCAAAAAGATGAGCGAGTACACCCAGGCGGTGCTTAAAGATAAACAGTCGTTCCACATCTCCTTTGTCAACAATGTATCCCCGAACTGTGACTGCTGGAACACCAATCAACCGCCCATCGCTCCGGATATCGGCATAGCCGTCAGTACAGACCCCGTATCACTGGATCAGGCCTGTATCGACATGGTTGAGAAAGCCGTCGGTCACGATCCGTTCACGAAGTATCATCCCCACACCAAATGGGAGGCTCAGCTACAGCAGGCTGAAAAGATCGGTCTGGGTGATAGGGAATATGAATTAATCAAAGTGGGGCTTTAATGACTGTTCACATTTTCGGAGGCCTATTCAACGATATTTTCATCTATGGAGACAAACCCCACCGTTCAGAGATCATGGAAACACCGGGAGGCTCAGGGTATACAACTGCCCTGGGTCTTTCTCTTTTGGGCCATGATATCTTTCTTCATGCCAACCTCGGAATGGACAAGAACGGTGAATTTATCCTCAAGCAGATGGATCAGAACGGTTTAAAGCAAGATTTTATCAGAAGAACACGAGAGCCGACGGGGATCTTCATCTCAAAAAACACCCGTCCGATAGCCGTCCAAAGAGGAGCCAATGCCGTTGAAACGCCTCTGGAGGATCATCACGTTGACGGATGTGCCGCTCTCTTCTTTCCTACGGAAATAACGGAGAAGGCTTGCATTGAAAATCTCAACAAAGACTGGTTGAAATCCTTTGTGGATCTGGGGCCAAGATTCCGGAATAAAACCTTTGAACACCCCGGCGAAAATCACTTGATCCTGGCCAATGAAGGCGAATCACTACATTCCAAATGTGATGTCATCAAGATGGCGGAAAGGGGTGCCAGTTGGGGCACCATCAACGTTCCGGGGAACCATCAAATCATGTCGCACACCACCGGTGCGGGTGATATCTTCGATGTTGTCTTTGTCCATGAATACCTGCTTGGCAGTGAAAAGAGACAAATACTGAAAAGAGCCGTCACAACTGCTCAGATGGCCTGTGCTATCAAAGGCTCCTCGAATAAAACAAAAGTCCTTAGGGAATATAACGAACTGATATAGAAATGTATAGTAGAGAACATGACTATTCGGGGTGAGCATTTTGAAGGAAATAGAAGAAGGCATTGTCGTTTTCGACAATCCATATGGCGGTTCTAATATCACATCGGTCACAACAACGGAGGGGACATTCCTCATTGATGCCTCTCTGTTTCCGTCAAAGGCGGAGGAGGTCGTGCTTTACATCAAGAGACTCTTAAAGAGTGACGTGACGATGCTGGCCAACACACATTATCATCCCGATCATTCATTCGGGAATTCCGGCGTCTCTTCACCCCTCGTTGCCTCTGAAAAGACCGAACAATACTTTTCTCTCATGAACCGGAATTATATCGATGAGGTGGTCAAAAAAGAGAATGCCCTTAAAGACGAAAACGTCAAAATCGTTCATCCGGCTATCACTTTCAGAAAAGAGCATGAAATCAACCTTGGCGGATTGACAATCGAGATGGAGGTTGTCGGCGGTCATACCCCGGACTCCACGGTTATCCGAATTCCGGAAAGAAAGGTCATCATCATGGGAGATATTCTCGTGTGCGGTTATCACCCCGAGATTGTCACCGACAGTGACCTTGAAAAATGGATAAAGACGTTGAAGCAAATCCGGAGAGAGCGATATAAGTGGTTGATACCGGGACATGGGAAAACGTGCGGAAAAATAGAGATCGACAAGATGATCTCCTATCTCCAAAAGACGTTGATGGTCCGGGATTACAGCAAGAACATCGAGGATGTTGTTACCGGTCTGGGAAACGATCCCAATTTCCGGGAGAGAAAGATGCAGTCCCTTTTTCTTGAAAACATCCGTGTGATCATGGAAAACCGGGAGATTTCATAAAACGATATCCTTTTGTTATCAAAATTGTTGTATGAGGACTTGCATTTTCCGCGAAAGTATGCTAAAATCATTGCGCTCCGGTAGTAAACCGGAGACATACGCAGAAAGAGCTGCTAGCTCAGTTGGTAGAGCACATGACTTTTAATCATGGGGCCGTGGGTTCAAGTCCCACGCGGCTCACCAGATGTGAACCGTGCGAGCGTGGCGGAATTGGCAGACGCGCTGGACTTAGAATTCAGTGGGATTAATCTCATGTGGGTTCAACTCCCACCGCTCGCACCAGGAAAATGCGGATGTGGCTCAGCGGTAGAGCACCTGCTTGCCAAGCAGGGGGTCGCGGGTTCGAATCCCGTCTTCCGCTCCATAAAAAGGCGAACTGTATGGTTCGCCTTTTTTCGTTATAAAAACCGCTTTTTTTAAAAGGAGAAAATCGTTTTATGAGGATTGTCCCATTAAAACCGGAGGATTATCCGGATCTCATACAACTCTGGAAAGACGCAGGATTTACCATTGGAAGATCGGAAGAACAAGCAGAAGTTGAAAAATTCCTTCACCACAATCCTGAAACATCTCTTGGTCTCTTCATTGGTGAACGTTTAGTCGGGTCCGTACTCGGCGGATATGACGGCAGAAGGGCACTCATCCATCATCTGGCAGTCATCAGTGACCAGCAGGGAAACGGTTACGGCCGGGCATTAATGAGTGAAGTCGAGAAACGATTGATGAAAAGAGGTGTGGTTAAGATCTCTTTCTGGGTTAAGTCAGACAACAAAAGGGTGATCTCTTTTTATGAGAAAGAGGGATTTCACGTGAGAGACGATCTATTGACGATGAGCAAACAACTGTTATAGAAACAGCACCAGACCTCTTAGAGAAAGTCCGATACGATATCGTTCAAACCGAATGCCAGCTGCTCCACCTCAACCCCGGAAACCCTCAGGAAATCGATGGCATAACCCTTCCGGTACTCCTCATGGAAGAAGACTTTTTTGATTCCGGACGCAATAATGAGTTTAGCACAGTCCACACACGGACTCATGGTAACGTACAGGGTACTCCCTTCCAGCTTGATGCCAACACGCGATGCATAGGCGATAGCATTCTGCTCGGCGTGTATCGTCCGGATGCAACCCCCTCTCTGTGTGTCCTTAATGCAGCCGTGTTCATCACACTGACCGAGTTTCGCGGGCGCCCCGTTATACCCGATTGAGATGATACGCGTATCCCTTGCAATAACGGCGCCTATCTTTCCTCTCAGACAGGTGCTTCTCAGTGAGACAATCTGGGCGATGGCCATATACATCTGATCAAAAGAGGGACGGGAAAACCCTCCCGGCCCGGGTTTTCCCTCAAAAGAGTATTGTAGTTGTTCATATTTTTCAACCAGAGACTTAAAGTGATCAGGCATCTGTTTCACCGGATTCCTCTTCATGAATCTCTTCTGCCGGCTCATCTGACGGCACTAACGACTCCACTAATTCTTTGTTCTTGAGAACGAAGCGTCCGCCGCATATCGTGGCATCAACCTTACCCCGCAGCATCATACCGTCATAGGGGGTATAATCTGTGTTCATGTGAAGCGTATCAGGCCCGATCTTCCAATAATGTTCAGGATCGTAGATGGTAATGTCGGCATCGCTTCCCGGGAATAGTGTTCCCTTCATGGGATAATAACCGAAAACCTTAGCCGGTGTTGTACTGAAAAGGCTGTAGAGGTCCTCAATCGTCAAAGAACTCTGTTCAAGCATCATCAGATTGTAGAGCAGAGAGAAACTGAGTTCAATCCCCGGCAGTCCATAGGGGATCTCCAGGAGATTGTCCTTGTGCGCCTCTTTCATCTCTCGCGTGAAAGGGCAATGATCAGTACCGATGGTGTTGACAAGCCCGTTCAACAGCTGTTCTCTGAGCAGTAATCTGTCAGACTCCTCCCTGAGGGGTGGCAGGCACGTATAAAGATGGGCGTTATCGCCCTTTAAGAAGGTATCGTTCAGATATAAATAATGAGGCGCTGTCTCCAGGAAGATATTTTTGCCAAGATACGGACCAAAGCATTCATTAACCCGTTCCACCGTCCTGCCGCTTGAGACGTGTGCAATATAGACGGTGCTTTTGGTATCCACAGCCATCTGACAGACTCTCAGGACAGCCTCCTTCTCTGTGAAATCCGTGTTAATCATTGGCAGTTTATTAAGCCGGAGGTTCTCTTCGTCGATATATTGCCTCTTATTAAATTCAATGATGCCGTCATTCTCAGCATGAACCATCACAGTGATCTTCGTTCCCTTTGTTGCCTTGAAAAGCTCATACAGATAGCCGTCATTGGTCATCCTGCCGGACGAACTGTAAGTTGTGAAGACCTTGATCGATCTCATTTTGTGCTTGATGGCCTGATGCACGAGATCGGTCGGTCTAATGTCGGGTTCGGCAACGGCAAGATGCAGCTGGGTGTTGACAACCGACTCCTCGGTCTCCTTCTTTCTCCGTTGAACAAATTCCTCAAGCTGATGCTCTCCACCGTTGATCACATCGGTGAAATCAAAGAAGGTGGTTATCCCGCCATAAGCGGCTGCTATGCTACCGGTTCTGAAGTCGTCAACGGAGCGATGCTCCCCGACTCTCAGGTTGAGATGCACATGCGGATCGATTAACCCGGGCATGATCTCCTTTCTCGATGCGTCGTATATCTCTTCAGTTCTCGGCAACGGCATCCTTGCATTGATGATATCCATAATCTTCCCGTCTTTTATGCAGACATGAATGTGGAATGTTCGTGAGCCGTAAACATACGAACCGTTCTGAATGATAAGATCGTATTTTGGACCCGCGGTCATTTTACGGCCTCCCCCCCATTGTAAGTGCCATGACTGATTTTGCGGTGTGAAGTCTGTTTTCCGCCTCATCATAAATCACCGATTGTTTGCTGTCGATAACCTCATCTGTGACCTCTTTGTTCCGGTCTGCAGGGAGCGCATGCATGTAGATGGCATCCTTTTTCGCCAGATCCATCTTCTGTCTGTCACATATCCAGTCCTTGTGCTTGGCCTGCTCAGCTCTTATCTTTTCCTCGTTATCGGCAACAAAAAAGCCGCCCCAGTTCTTGGCGATAATCACGTCGGCATCTTTAAACGCGTCCGACATATCATGCGAGACCTCGAAATTCGTTCCGGTTTCCGCCGCATTCTGCCTTGCCTGATCCATAATATCCGGCCGGAGATCAAACCCCTCCGGATAGGCCAGTGTTACATCCATGCCAAATCGCGGGAACATCAGTACCTGAGACTGTGGCACAGAGAGTGGTTTAAGATGGCTTTCCGCATAAGCCCAGGAAACAACCACTTTCAGGCCCCTTGTGTTCCGTCCCTTCTTTTCCTGTATCGTCATGGTGTCGGCCATCACCTGGAATGGATGGTAGACGTCATCCTGCAGATTCAGCAGGGGCGTTCTGGAATTGGCTGCAATGGCATTCAAATACTTGTTTCCCTCGTTGTGCAGGCAATGCCGGATCGCAATACCATGCCCGAACCGGCTTAATACAATGGCGGTATCTTTTGCTGCCTCACCGTGTGCGAGCTGCATATGTTTCGGAGCCAGAAAGTGGGCATGGCCGCCAAGCTGGGTCATCCCCGCTTCTATTGAATTGCGTGTTCGCGTTGACTGATCGTAGAAGATCATGAAAAGGGTCTTATCCGGAAGAAAACGTGTTGGTTTTTCAAGAGCGAAACTCTTCTTCATATCGTACGATACGTCGAGCATCAACTCAAGTTCGTCCCTGGTAAAATCCTGCGTTGAAATGAAATCCCGGTTCCTTAATTCAATACCCATAACAAGCACTCCCTTTGAAAGTTATTTAATGTATATTTTATTATACCACTGCTTTATTAAATTAACCTTTCATTTGGGATGCCAGTTGTAATATTTGATCAGCGGTTTGAACAACACGGGAATTCAGCTGTATGGTTCGCTGATATTTGATCAG
>CAZVWW010000111.1:0-7364 GCA_964631265.1 uncultured Thermotogaceae bacterium | reverse complement strand
GTCCTCTGTCCGGTAGAGGTTGGCTTCGGGCCTCACAGCCGCCCAGGCGGTCTGCGAGTCAACGATGGTGATGGCCATCGGCCCGTCCAGATCCTCTGCCGGGTCTGTCAAAGTCTCCTTGCGCCAGGTTTGGCCGCCATCAGCTGAATGAATGATCCCGTTTACGCCGCTTCCAACATCGGCTATCCATATGTCCTCACCCTTGACATCCATGCGGTTGACCTGTTCGATATCCACCTCACCGGTGGAAACCATAGTCCAGTTACTGCCCCCGTCCGTGGTGTGCAGAACGGTTCCCTCAAGAGTTACGGCCCACGCCTCCTGGGGACTAAGCCCCTTGATCTGCTTAACACTTCCGAAAGCACCTTCGGGCAACTCCTGGATCTCCCATGTCTCGCCGCCGTCCACCGTGTGAATGATAGCGCCGGAAGCATTCTCTGTTGCGTCATCTCCGAGGGCAGCCCAGGCGGTATTATCATCAACTGCGCTGATGTCATTGCCGCCAAGTCCGGGCCATCGACGGGGATCGCCCTGGACGGTCCAGGTCTTGCCACTGTCGGATGTGTGAAAGATAACGGCCGAATTTTCCTCGTTTTGTCCGATTGCCCAACCGGTTCTGTTCACGGTGGGGCCGGTTGAGAACATACACCCTCCCAGAAAGACAACCAACATGAAACTAATGATCGTTAAGGCATAAAGTGTTCTTTTCATGAAAATACTCCTTTTTTTTAAACTCCGGTCTTACCTATTTGGTAGAGTTCATTCATCGGTTTTTGAATTCTTTGATGATCTCGTCATATACGGCACTGTCGGTTAAAATCTCATAGCCTGTCAACCCCATTGCAAGTGCGGCGTTAAACATCGCCTTTTTTCCTCTCGGGCTGACTGTCGCATCCGCCTGCTCCCTTGAATGCGGGTTGAACGCTCCCTCATCGCCTATGGCCACGTATGGGTGGATTGCTGGCACCACATGACTGACATTGCCCATGTCGGTTGACCCCTTCCCTTTATACGGGGGCTTTATATCGGTCACGCCAATCTCCTGATAACTCTTTTTAAAGAGCTCCGAGAGGGTTTTATTCGGTCTGAGATCGTCGTTTGACAGTTCGTAGTTTTGCCATTCCACACTCGCACCGGTCATCAGAGCCGCTCCCTCGGCAACTTTGTAGATCTTCTCCACCATCTCATCCAGATATTCCCTCTCAGCCGCTCTGAAATAGAAACGAGCCTGCGCCAGTTCGGGAACGACGTTGGCGGCATCCCCGCCTTTGCTGATGATCCCGTGTATCCTCACCTCATCCTTCAGATGCTGCCGGAGGGCGTTAATACCGTTGAAGAGATGGATGACACTGTCCAGGGCGTTGATACCAAGTTCCGGTGCAGATGCGGCATGCGATGTCTTTCCGTGATAGGTAAACTCTATGGCGTCGATTGCGAAAGAGGTTGAATAGACCCCGTTCACGGTGGCCGGATGGACCATCATAGCCACGTCGATGTCCTCAAAAACCCCGTTTTTGACAAGGAGCACCTTTGCCCCGCCCGTTTCCTCTGCGGGACATCCGAGAACGGTTATCTTTCCCCTGATTCCTTCCGTTTTTGAAAGCGAAACAGCTCCCCCGATACTCATGGGCCCGATCATATTGTGCCCGCATCCGTGACCGATTACGGGAAGCGCATCGTACTCGCAGAGGAATGCCACATTGGGACCCTCAACCCCCGTATCATAGGTGGCTCTGAAGGCCGTCGGCAGATCGGCAATACCTCTTTCCACCTTGAAACCCACGCTTTCAAGAAAGTCCGTGAGCCATTGACTGGCCTTGTGTTCCTCAAATCCGAGCTCGGGATTCTCCTTCATCTTCTTGACGAGGGCGAAGAGATCATCCTCAATCTCGGTCAGATTCTTTTTGATTGCCTGCTTTTTCTCGAACATAAATCCCCCTTAAAATAACACTTAAGGGACTGAACTGGCAGCCCCTTAAGGTGTGTATGGTTAATGACGTATCATTTCTTAACGGATTATTCAGCGAAACTCCATTTGTCGATGTTGTAAATCGGTCTCTTGAATACGTTGAAGAGGTATTCGGGTATGTAGACCTCATCGTTGTAGACAACGCCGTTTATCGGCCAGTAAAGCGGATAGCAGGCCACATCGTCCATGGCAATATCCTGGACCTTTCTGTAGAGTTCCCATCGCTTGGATTCATTTGTTTCCTTCTTCAGCTCTGTAATAAGTTTGTCAACCTCTTCGTTGTGATAGGTTCCGAAGATGGCGTTCCAGCTTGACTCGGACCACCAGTTATCCACGAAGCTCATGGGTGACGGGGATGATGCGGACCATCTCTCTCTGAACATCGGGGCTTCACCTTCAGCTGTAACGTCGAGATAGGTTCCCCATTCAACTGCAACCACTTCACACTCGATTCCGATCTGTGAGAGCTGTCTCTGGATCTGCTGTACTTCCAAAACTCTCTCTCTGTAGCCCGACGGGGCATAAATCTGGGTTTCAAAGCCATCGGGGTAGCCGGCCTCGGCGAGGAGTTCTCTGGCTTTCTCAAGGTTCTGTTCATAGGCAGGTGCATTAAGGGCTGCAGCGGCGTGGAAACTCGGCACACGTCCGACAGCAGGTACCGCCAGTTCGCCTCTTGTCAGCGCGATGAGTTCATGACGGTTGATGGCATATGCAACGGCCTGTCTGACTTTCTTGTTGCTGAAGATGGAATCCTCCCGCTTGTTGAAGCAGATTCGGTGATCTTCAAACTTCTTGTAGGTGCCCGAACCGATTCCCGGCATATCCTTCAAAGACCGGTATTCATCGGCGGGAATCTCGGCGATGTAATCAATCTGCTTGGCCTGGAGCGCCATAACAGCTGACGTGGTTTCCGGGAAGAAACGGAATTCGAGGTTGGGGATGCCGGCTTCGTTGCCCCAGTAATCCTCGTATCGCTTCATAACAACCCGCTGCCCCGGATCATGCCTGACAAATTCATAAGGCCCCGAGCTGATGGGATGCTGTTCAAAACCGTCCCATCCAACTTCCTCAACATAGTCCTTGGGGACAACGATCCCTCTTAATCTGGCATTGGTGAGGAAGGCGACGTTTCGATTCTTCAAGTGAATCTTCAACGTGTAATCGTCGACCAGTTCAACCTCTTCGATGTCATTGTAGTACTTGTTGTGCGGTGAACCCAGTTCAGGGTCCATGAATGACTCGTAGGTGAATTTGACATCTTCCGCTGTCAGAGGTGTCCCGTTGTGGAACGTAATGCCTTCCTTAATCTTGAAGGTGTAAACAGTGCCCTCATCTGAGACCGAATAGTCTGAAATGACAGCTCCCTCGCTGGTGTAATCCCCACTTTCCGTCAGTTCAACCAACGGGTCGCTCAAGGCTGCCAGCACAAGGTCCGTTTCGGTATCCTGATAGGTGATCGGATTCATTTTTGACGGCTCGCCCTTCATGGCGACAACGGCCGTGTCTCTTGCGGCAAATGCCACACTTCCAATCAGCAGAACCAACAACACGATCAGTACTGTAAATCTAAAATTTCTCACAAAAAATCCCTCCTTAAAGGTTTATTCGAAAAGATGACAGGCAATTGCTCTGCCATCATCCAATTTTCTCAGTTCGGGTTCCTCTTTGAAACATCTGTCAAAGGCCTTTGGACATCTCGGGCTGAAATTACAGCCGCTCGGCGGGTTGATGGGACTCGGGACCTCGCCCGTCAATGCCATCCCGCTGATCTTCTTATCCGGATCTGGTTCGGGAACGGACTTGAACAATCCCACTGTGTACGGGTGCTTGGGATGGTTGAAGAGCTTATTGGTGTCGCCTATCTCGACGATTCGGCCGAGATACATGACCGCCATTCTGTCCGAGACCACCCGGATGAGGTTGATGTCATGAGAGATGTAAAAGTAGGTCAAGTCGCGCTCTCTCTTCGTTTTTTCAAGCAGTTTGAGGATCTTTGTCTGGACGGATACGTCGAGTGCAGACGTGGGTTCGTCCAGGAAGATGATCTCCGGTTCAACGGACAACGCCCGGGCGACTGCAATCCGCTGTTTCTGCCCGCCGCTCAGTTCATGCGGGAAACGTATCATATGTTCAGCCTGAAGCCCCATGGTTTTCAGGATCTTCACGATCTCGACCGTTGTTTCCTCTTTGTTCCGGGTGAGATTGTGTATCTTGAAGGGCCTTGACAACGTGTCAAAGACGGTCATCCTCGGGTTCAACGAAGAATGGGGGTTCTGAAAGACCAGGCTCATCTCTTTTCTCAAACGCCTCGTGTCTTTGTGTTCGAGCTTGGCAATATCCTCGCCCTTAAACCATATCTCTCCCGATGTCGGGGCCAGAAGCCTTAATATCGTCCGGATGAGGGTTGATTTCCCGCAGCCGGACTCCCCGACAAGGCCGAAGGTTTCGCCCTTGTAGATATCAAATGTACAACCGTCCGTTGCCCGGACATCCCCTCTGGGACTCAAGAAGTGTTTTTTAAGCTCTTTTATCTGCAGTATTTTTTCTCTCATTGCGATCCCCTTCTATGGCATGCCACCGTATGTCCCGGGGCAATCTCTACTGTCTGAGGAACCTCTTTGTCACATTTGTCAATCCTTTCCTCGCATCGCGGATGAAACCGGCATCCCGGCGGCGGGTTGATGAGCCTCGGAACCGATCCCGGAATCTCCTCCAGTTCGTCCAGTGAGTTTTCAACACCAAGAACAGAGTGAATCAGCTTGTAGGTATACGGATGCTGCGGATTCTTGAACAGATCGTGTACCGACGCGGTTTCCGCGATCCTTCCCGCATACATCACGGATACATTATCGCATATCTCACTGATGACGGCCAGATTATGCGTGATATACAGGACGGTCATGTTGAACACTTCCTTGAGGTCTGAGATAACCTTCAAAAACTGGGCCTGTATGGACACATCGAGCGCCGTTGTGGGCTCGTCGGCAATCAGCAGAGAGGGATTGCAGGCAAGCATCATGGCGATCATGACCCGCTGCTTCATCCCACCGGAGAGTTGATGGGGATATTTATAGACAAGGGATTCGGCATCCGGGAGTTTAACCTTTTTCAGTTCATCGACAACGATCTGCTTGTATTTCTCTTTGGCAGATCGCTGATACATCCTCACAACTTCCTCAATCTGCTGCTCGATCGTAAAAACAGGATTCAGCGAGGAAGAGGGATCCTGAAAGATCATGGCGATCTCATTCCCCCGGATATTCCGTTGCAGCTGCCTCTCTGAAAGCTTTAAGATATCCTGACCCTTGTACATGATCTCGCCGCTCTCAACGATGGCGTTGTTATCAAGCAGACCCATGATCGATAGACCGGTGATACTCTTCCCGCAGCCGGTTTCCCCGATCAGGCCGTGGAATGTGCCCTCTTCAATCTCGAAATTGATGCCGTCAAGCGCCTCAACCTTCCCCTCTTCTGTACTGAAAGAGAGTTTAAGATCTTTGACTGTCAGTAGACTTCCCATTCATCACACCCCTTTAATTCTTCTTTGTTGTCGGATCAAGTGCATCTCTGAGACCGTCTCCGATGAAGTTAAAACCGAGGACGGTAAACATGATCGCAAGGCCGGCCGAAGTGGAAATCCAGGGCGCCTTTAAGAGATAATCCCTTCCAGCGGAAATCATGGAACCCCATGCAGGGGAAGGCGGCTGAACGCCGACACCGAGAAAGCTCAACGTGGCACTGGCTATCAAAGCGGTTGGCATCATGATGCAGATCATGATGATCGCCGTTGAAACAGCATTGGGTAGGATATAGCGCATCACAACCGAGAATCTGGATTCGCCGATGGAATACGCCGCTTCAACATAATCCATCTCCTTGATCGACAGGATCTTACTCCGGACCATTCGGGCATACGTTGTCCAGCCGACCAGTCCGAGGGCAATAACCACGTTCACAACCCCCTGCCCCAGTATGCCGGCGACGGCCATGGCCAGTATGATAACGGGAAAAGAACGCAGGATATCGACGATTCGCATGATAAGCGAATCAACAAACCCTCCGAAAAAGCCGGAAACAACACCGAGCAGGATCCCGATAGCCCCCTCGAAGAGGATGATCAGCACACCGATCTGCAGCGCGATTCTCGAGCCGTAGAATAATCTCGACAGGACATCGCGACCGAGCTCATCGGTACCAAGCCAGTGTTCCTTTGAAGGCCCCTGCAATCTGTTGATCGGATCGGTGGCAAGTGGATCAAATGGTGTCAGCAAAGGGGCAAAGACCGCAATGAAGATGACAATACTGACGATGATGAATCCGACAAGGGCCAATCTGTTCTTCTTGAATCTCGACCAGACAAGCGACATCTGACTGCTCTTCTTCCGTTTGAGATTCTTGATATCGTTTCTGATGTTTTCATATGTCACGTCGTTGTTCTGCATATTATCACCCCGCCGTCCTTATTCTCGGGTCGATGACCGAGTAGATTAAATCCGCAAAGAGATTGGCCAGAACGACCGTGATGGCGATGATAAGCAGGATCGCCTGCACCACGGGGAAGTCGCGGGCCAGCACGCTGTTCACGAGAAGACTGCCGATCCCCCCCCAGGAGAATACAACTTCCACCACAACAGATCCCCCGATGATCCAGGGCAGTCGCAGTGCCAACATCGTGACGATGGGGATCAACGCATTTCTCAAGGCGTGTTTCCAGATGACGATCCGGTACTTCAACCCCTTCGCCTTGGCCGTCTTCACATAATCCTGGTTCAGCACCTCAAGCATCTCCGCGCGCATCGGACGGGCGAACCAGGCCTCCTGGCGCAGTCCCAGCGTCAAAGCCGGCAGAATGATCGAGGTAAACCCGGTCATACCGGCGATGGGAACCCATCTCAGCTGAAGACCGAAGATATACAGGAGCAAGATACCAAGCCAGAACGCCGGAATGGATATCCAGAACATGGCCTGGAAGGTGGAGAAATAATCAAGCAGCGAATTACGCCGCAGGGCCGCGGAAATCCCGAGCATCACCCCAAACACCACCGCGATGACCAGGCCGCTCCCCGTTAAAATGAGCGTGGGTCCAATCCGTTCGCCGATCAACTCATTGACAGACCGGTTGTAGCGGATTGAATTACCGAGATCCCCCTTCAGGACATTGCCGATCCATGTCAGGTATTGAACATGCAAAGGCTCATCAAGGTTGTATTTTGCCCTCAAGGCAGCCACGTTCTCCTCTGTTGCATAAGGTCCGAGCATGATCTTGACCGGATCACCTTTTGAAAGATGAAGAATCAGGAATGCTATCAGCGTCACTCCAAAGGCTGTGATAATCGTCCGCACAACCCTTCTGATCCAGTATTTCTGCTTTTTTGTCATAACGTCCTCCTTTAAA
>CAZVWW010000110.1:0-7370 GCA_964631265.1 uncultured Thermotogaceae bacterium | reverse complement strand
TCGTCGATATCGGTGGTGGCCATTTCGTCGCCTGCAGGAGACATGAGAAGTTGAATCAACAGTAGAGACGACAACTTGAGAAGCAAGAGGAGTTTGTGTTAACATCCACAACTTCTCTTGCGTTTCTTAACATCATTTGTTATAATTATTGTTGAACAGTAGATTAAGTGACTTAAAAAGGAGTCTTCAATGACCAATAATTCAAGCTTTTTTTCCGAGATTGATAATCCTGAAAATTCCGATGGCATAGCGGTCTACAAAGATGGCCAGATGGAATACTTCTCGCCGGGATACAAAGAAGTACTGGGTTTTAACGGTGAGGACATCAAAAAGATAACGGTTCCGAAATTGAACGCGCTTGTACATCCGGACGATATGGATTATGTTCAGACGATTGTTGAAAGTGAATATCTCAGGAAAAGAGGATACCTTTCCTATCAATTCAGGATAAGAAGAAAAAACGGGGAATACATCTGGATGGAAAACAACTCCAGTTTTTTTTATAACCGTTACGGTGATCATGAATACTCCTATATCAGAAGCAAGGTGTTAGACCATAGAACTGACGATAAACGGAACGACAATTCAATATTTCATGAGATAACCGAAAATATGGAGAACGGTTTATTCATGCTCTATGTCCAAAGAGATAATGAACGAAGGATTCATTACTATTTCTCATTCGCAAATCAGTCATTTAAGGACGCTTTCTCGAAGAGAAAAGAGGATGTCATCGGGAGAAGATTTGAATCAGTTGTTGATTGGCCGGGTGTCAGACAGATCATCAATCATTATTATGACTGTTGTGTCCTGTCAGAATGTGCTGTGACTCATCAAGTACACAAAGAACGCTTTGGAGAAATACGTTTGTTCAATGTTACCTTGAAGCCACTGAAAAATATGAAGGGTGAAGTTGATCGGATAATCGGGATTTGCAGCGACATCACGGAGTCTGAGAAGCTACGGATGGAGAAAAACATAAATGACTTGAAAAAAGTAAAGCAGTACAATATGCCGGAAAGAGATGAGTTCTTGAGCCATCTTTCAACTGAGATCAGAAACCTGTTGTCAGCTTATCGATCATCTCCACGAGATGACGAATCCCAATCCGGAACGAGCATTATAAACCGGTTCAAAGAATTGCTAAACGATATTGAAAGCCATAAAAGGAAATTCGAAAGCAAAGAGAATAACGGGTCGGATGCAGAGCGAAACATCCATTTCAAGTTTGGTTCGTTTCAAAAAAAACGGACATCCAAACAAAACAGCAACAGGATGATCACCTTTTTTCATCCCAGATATCTTGATATCAAGTGAACTACGCCTACTTTTTTATTTCTTCTATTACTCCTTCATGGGTGACTAACTCTTCATCTTCCCTCTCATTGATTTTTGATAAATCCTCTAATTCCTCCAAAATTCTTTCATATTCTTCGATGGGCAATATAACAGAAATACGCCTGCCTCTTTTATCGGTAATGAATCATATTCACCCCTTAATTAGAAGAACAGTCCCCTCGGGGAATTAGGAGCAACGCCTCATCATCTGTATCCCAAATAACGGAATCATGGTAGCGTTCTAAACATGAAAGACTAACGAAAGTTGTATCCTCTACTTCAGTTATCTTCTGCTCATGAAAATGTCCGTATACCCAAAGCTTAGGGCGCTGTAACATCTGATTCCACAACAGGGTATGTTGTGTCTCGCCGCAGTCAGCCTTCGGACCGGGATTGAATCCGGCCAAAACAATGTGATTCACAACTCCCCAATAGTGTATTTCAAGCCCCTGCATTCCGATGCCAATTCCTGCCGGGCAGGAATGAGTGATCATAATATCCGGCGAGAAACGGGAGAACTCAAAAACTGCTCTGTTCACTTCGTCAGTGGTAATCACATTCCCTTTGATGATCTTTTGCGGGCGGCCAACATGCAATGCTCCACCGAAAAAACCGATATTGGTTCCCTGTACCACAAGCGTACTCCCGCGGGGTTGAAAATACAGGTTCTTATTTTCCCACTCTTTGATAATCCCCTTTTTCATGGCCTTCCACAAAAATCGAAAGTCTTCATGATTCCCATCTATAAAATGAACCGGAACCGGGAATCCCCCTAAGGCATCAAGTTTTTTGACAACTTTTTTGGATATACCAAAGTCTCCCACTTGAATGGCCACTGAAATCTGAGACGTTTCAATCGCCTTTTGGAGGACGTGATGAAATTTCTCCACGCGGCCATGAATGTCTCCGAAAAAGCCAATTCGCATAATTAGCCTATCTGCCCCACTTCATAAGCCGCTAATCGTTTTTGCATTGTGTTGATCTGTGCCATTGCTTTTTTTAACATGGTTTCCTGCCAGGAGGATATTTCATTCAAGACCAGTGCATTTTCCTTGGGGAAATGTCTTTCCAGTGCCGCTACTTGTGTTTGCAAACGTAAGTTCATTAGGAAATTCCAGCTATCAATGATATCCTGTCCATCGTCTATTGAAATATGCCCTTCTTGCATCAGTCTTTTGATTCTTTGCAGGGTGTTCGTTTCATGTATTCTGTGTTTTAAAGAATAGATCCTTGCATAGTTGACAAAATGCAGCATCGTCTTCTTTAAATCGATATATTTTTCTGTTTGGCTTTCGGAGTAAATTCTCCCCAGTAAATTCGTGGGGGGACGAAAATGAATGGTATCCTGAGCCAGTTTATAGAGGAAAATGGGTTTGTCTTTCACTTCCCGGAAGATGTATTCCCGGAGTTTTGTCGCCAGGGACTCATCTCCCGATAACACCCGGAAATCAAAAAAGATACTGACCTTGATGATGGAATCCGGATCGCTGTCAAGGATCCAGTCAAAGTACTGGTCTCTCCAGGCAGCTTCGGACTTACACCACTGACTGTTAGAGGCGGAATTTCCGGAAGGACAGGGGGGGATACCAAAAGATGAAACGTATTGCGTTACTGTTTTCCCGAATTGTTCAAAGTAGGAAATGTGTTCTTCTTGAGCGGTGCTTTCAAAAAGAATCGCTGTATCCTGATCGGGGTTCAGGGTGCTTTCCATTCTTCCGATGCTGCCCAGGGCCAAAAAGGCATACGAACAAGGAGGCTGTCCCAGCTGATCGATGGCTTCTTTTATTCCTCTTTCAAATACCTGGTCAGTGGATGTGATCACAGAGCTTGAAATTTTCTCAGGGCTTAATCCCATCTTGACACAATTCCTCAAAATGATCCGGGAACGTGCATAGTGTTCTTTAATATCAGCGGCTTCTTTGTTTTGAACCGTTTGTGAAGCGTTTAATTTGATCTGATGCGTTGGCGACAAAAAGTCCATCAGCATGGAGGACTTGGCTTTGTTATACATCGTTTCATCAGAATCATCGTAAAAGATGAGTACGATTTGTCCCTGATAAACATCCAAATGTTCGAATTTACTTCCCCAAACCCTGAGATAACGATCCTCACGAGGCGCTGCACATTGAACCAGCAGGTTCGAAAAACGTCTTTCTTTTTCCAGTTCAATGTTCATTCGCGTCGCATCACCGTCTTGGATGAACGCTCTGATAGAGTTACCGACTAAATCCTCTTCATGGCCAAACCCAAAGATCTCTGCTGCTTTAGCGTTTGCTTTAACCACTTTGCCGGTCTGGCTTCGCGTCAACACCACTACGGCAAAACCATTGTTTTGAAGGGTTTCCAAGATAATTGGATCCACGTCTTCCGTTTTTGGACGATTTTTTAGTGAATAGCCTTCAAACATAATAGCAGGAGTGCCATGAACGGTTACATGCCCGGCAGAAAGCAGGACATGTGTCTTGTTCTCACCATAACCAAGGATTGTCTCAACAGTCTCCGTTTCTTCTCCGCGAGAGGCTTTGTTGATCAGTTCCTTTCCGGCATCATCCAGGACAAATTCAGAAATATTTCCATTTACGATCTCCTCTTCACTCAGGTCAAGCGTATCACAGGCATGTTTGTTTGCGCCCACGATGATACCGTTCATGGACAAAAGAAGCATTTCGCCGGAAGCTCTTGCCAATGCCTGATAGCGTTCACGGGAGCGAAAGAGTTCCTTTTCAGCAATTCGTCTCTGTTTTTCTGTTTTCCAGCCTCTCCAGACTATCAGAGATAACAGCCCCATTAACAATATCCCAACAATTGTGGAGAAAAAAGTCAAATTGTAAATGACATCCTGGATTTCCCTTTGAACATCGTCCAGATAAATACCACTGCCAACAACCCAGTTCCAGGGGCTGAACAAGCGTACATAAGAAAGTTTTGGTATGGGTTCTTCCAGGTTATCTTCCCTGGGCCACATATAATGGATGAATCCGTCTCCGTCTTCTTTGGTGATTTCCACCGCTTCTACAAATAACTTGTTGCCTTCCGGATCTTTATAGTCCCTTAATGAGACACCTTCCATTTCAGGGAAATAAGGGTGCATGACCATTTTTGGATAGGTATCCTGGATCCACAAATAATGTTTGTCTTCATCTCCGTATCGTAATGCCCGCAAGACGACCAGTGCTTCCTCCTGCGCCGCTTCTAAACTGAGCAATCCCTCTCTGGCCATAATGGCATGTCTCTCAATAATCGAGGTAGCCGATTGAACAATTGCCTGTATGGTCTCCCTTTTTTTGTCCATTAAGGCCTCTTCTGTGGCAGGGATGATCATGACCCTGATGGCAATCACAAACAACAACATGACCATGGCGGGCGGTAATATGATACGAAATGCCATGAAAAACATCTGCTTTCTATCCATTTCTCTTCTTTCTTTCGGCATGCACCGCTCCTCTTCTTGTATTATTGTGAATTTTCTTTTCTTTTCCTGGATTTAAAAACCCCGACTTTATGCGCAAACATACTGACATTAAAATCAGTTACTATTTTCATCCAAAATGCAATACCAACAATTGCGGTCCATATTTCATAATCTAAGCCTATGAGGAACACCAGTAAAAAGACTGCTAAAAATATAGCCCCTGCACTTAAATTGGATATAGCCGCATATAAGGCATACTTTTCTGCATTTTTCGGAGAACGGCCTTTCCATAAAGCGACAAAAGAATAATCTTTCTTTAACCATATTTTTAACCCGCGTCTTAGCCAAAAGATCGATAGCGGGATTAGACCGATAAATAAAATCCAGTTAAATACCAAAACCACTTGCAGATTATCCAGATTCATATTTGATAACTCCATTCAACTTAAAACAACAGAAAACTCAATGAGCTCCTTTAACCGTTTTGACGCCTCTTGGCGATCGGACACTTTCTACCAGGACCTGTATTTGCTCAGGGGGATTTTTGGTAAAACGGGACACAATAAACGCCACTAAAAAGTTTACAAAAGCGCCTACAGCACCAATCGCTTCAGGCGTAATACCGAAAAAGCTGTTCGCTCCACCGATTAAATGCGTGTATTCAGTGCCTGGAATGAAAAAGATGCCTTTGTGGGCAAAGACATAAAAGAGTGCCACAGTAAGGCCAGACAACATTCCCGCGATGGCGCCTTCTTTATTCATCTTGACAAAGAAGATACCCATCATGAGTGCCGGGAACAGAGAACTGGCAGCAATACCGAAAGCCAATGCCACCGTTCCGGCGGCAAAGCCAGGCGGGTTTAATCCCAGCCATCCGGCTACCAGAATTGAAACGGCCATCGAAATTTTCCCTGTCATCAGTTCTTTTTTCTCAGAAATCTTCGGCATGAAAATCCCCTTGATTAAATCATGAGAAATGGCGGAAGAAATGGCCATCAATAGACCGGCGGCAGTCGACAGAGCAGCAGCTATCCCTCCTGCAGCGACCAGGGCGATGACCCAATAAGGTAGCAATGCAATTTCGGGGTTTGCCAACACAATAATATCAGGATTCACTTTCAGTTCATTGCCTTTCCACCCGGCCTCTTCAGCACGTGTCAAAAACTGCTGATTCGATGAGTCATCGTTATAATATTGTATACGGCCATCGTTATTTTTATCTTCCCATTGCAAGAGTCCGGTCTTTTCCCAACGCTTCATCCAATCCGGGCGTTCATCCCCTTTCAGACTTGCTTCAGGTGCAAAAACCTCCATATTCTGTTCTATACCAGGTGTCACGGTAGTATGAAGATTGTACTTCGCCATGGCGGCGACTGCCGGCGCAGTTGTATATAGTACAGCGATAAAGACAAGCGTCCAACCGGCGGACCTTCTTGCGGCTGAAACAGAGGGTACAGTAAAAAATCGCATAATGACATGGGGTAGTCCGGCCGTACCGATCATGAGCGTTAAGGTAAACAAAATCATGTTTAAAGTACTCCCCGGCAGGGACGTTGTATACTCCTTAAAACCAAGATCGGTTACCACTTGATCCAGTCGGGTTAAAAGTGCAATGTTTTCACCGGTTAAATCGGAACCCAGTCCAAGCTGGGGAATCGGATTACCGGTGAGATAAAAGGCAATAAATATCGCGGGGATGACATAAGCTAAACTCATAACACAATACTGGGCTACCTGTGTATAAGTGATTCCTTTCATTCCCCCAAAAACCGCATAGGCGAAAACGATAGCCATACCAATGTAAATCCCCACATCATTCGAAACGCCTAAAAACCTTGAGAACGCCACACCAACCCCCGTCATCTGTCCGATGATATAGGTAATGGATGCAATTAACAAGCATAACACTCCCACAGCAGCAGCGGTTTTGGAGTAGAAACGGTCTCGGATAAACTGTGAAACCGTAAACTTACCGAACTTTCGAAGATACGGAGCGAGCAGCATCGCCAGGAGTACAAAGCCTCCGGTCCATCCCATTAAGAAAACCGAGCCTCCGTAACCCATCGTTGAGATCAGTCCGGCCATGGAGATAAATGAAGCAGCTGACATCCAGTCTGCAGCGGTTGCCATTCCATTGACAACAGGTCCGACGCTTGTCCCGGCCACATAAAAATCACTGGTTGATTTGGCACGTGACCAAAAGGCAATTCCCAAATACAATAAAAAAGATAATCCTACGGCAATATACGTCGCAACTTGAAGGCTCATATGCTATCTCCTTTTTTTGTGTGATTTTTTTTCGGTTTTTTCATCAACATCATATTTCCGATCAATTCTTCCCATCAGTTTTGCGTAGACAAAAATAAGGGCAATGAAGGTAAAAATGGAGCCTTGTTGTGCAAACCAAAACCCCAGGGGATAACCGCCAAGCTGGATGTGGTTCAGTAAAGGGGCAAGAATAATACTCAATCCCAAAGAAACGCCGGCCCATATCGCGAGAACAATACCAAGAAGTCGTAGTGTCGCTGACCAATAAGTTCTCTTCTTTTTCGCCATTCTGATCCCTCCTTTCTTTATGGTTTTGGTATACCATTGCTTCGACCTGTGTTGGATGGTTCTG
>CAZVWW010000109.1:0-7536 GCA_964631265.1 uncultured Thermotogaceae bacterium | reverse complement strand
GCCAAACATCAGGAACAACACCAAAAGGCTCTTGAGGATTTCCAGCACTGGTATGACACGGCGATATACAAGCTGCCGGCGAACTGGCAGATGTTCCCGGACTGGGAAAACATCTATGCGGAATACATCGATCTCCTGCTGAAGAGCGGATCGGTGACGGATGTCTATCCAAAGGTCAGGGAAGTGGCGGAAAAGAGAGTCTGGGCTGCCGAGAAGATGCACGAGGTTCAGAGAACCGGTATCCCCGATGATGTTTCCAGTGTTTACTCACAGATTGCCCAGGCCTTTCTTGAGAAGAATATGTACCAGGAGGCCCTCTTTGTTCTGGATGACGGATTGAAAATGCTCGCAAACGCCTACAAATGGGGTGTGGATGATCTGAAGAACAACCCGTACCTTAGCGATAAAGAGAAGGGGCGCCTGGAAAAATTCATCAATACATACGAGACACTCATAGAAAAGCGAAAGACGTTCCTCGATCAGATCCTGAGTGTCTATCGATACGCAAAAGAACAGGGGAATTTTAAGGATAAATGGCTTGATGACTGGAAATACAATCAATTCACCGAAGAGCGATGGCCTGATGCCAACTATGAGGACATCATGGAGAGAGTGATGGAAGCCGCCAACAATCCCCCGGCAGTTTTGAAGTGAGACTGGATTATTGTTGATAATCCAAAAACCAAAACCTAAGGAGTGTGGTCTAAAAGTGAAAAGGTCAATCCTGGTAATTTGTCTGGTAATGGTGCTGAGCCTTCCGCTTATGGCTGATTTAAAGATTGGTTTCATCTACAACGGTCCCGTAGGAGATGCGGGTTGGAATTATGCCCATGACCAGGGAAGGAAGCATGTGGAAGAGGTCTTTGGAGATGAGGTCGAAACAACCTATATCGAAGGGGTGCCTGAAAGTATGGAGGCCCTGAAACCGATTGAGTCACTGGTTAAACGCGGACATGATCTCATTGTCACAACGAGTTTTGGTTATATGGATCCGACAGTGATAGCCGCACAACAGAATCCGGATATATGGTTTGCCCATTGTTCCGGATACAAACAGGCCGAAAACATGAGCAGTTATTTTGGAAGGATGTATCAACCGCGTTTCCTGAGCGGGCTAGTCGCGGGTATGATGACCGAAAGCAACAAGATAGGCTTTGTCGGAGCACATCCTTTCCCTGAGGTTATCAGGGGAATTAATGCCTTTGCCCTGGGTGTTCATATGGTCAACAGAGAAGCAAAGGTCCATGTTGTCTGGAGTAACACGTGGTATGATCCGGCAACCGAAAAAGAAGCCGCTCTCAGCCTTCTGGATCTCGGATGCGATGTCATCACCCAGCATCAGAATTCACCGGCAACACAACAGGCTGCTCAGGAACGGGGGGCCTACAGTATCGCGTATAATGAAAGCATGGAAAAATTCGCACCTGAGGCCTATTTAACCGCACCTGTCTGGAGATGGGGTCTTTATTACGAGGATATCGTGAGAAAGATAATGAACGGGGAATATGAGAGCGAGGCCTATTGGGGCGGCATGAAAGACGGAATCGTTGATCTGGCCCCGATGACCGACCTCGTTCCCAGGAAGGTTCAACAGCTCGTGAAGGTTTTTGAGAGAGAAATCGTGGCGGGCAACTTCGATCCCTTCCAGGGGCCGGTTTATGATCAGAAAGGAACGTTAAGAATTGAAAAAGGAGAACAATTAACAGATGGGGAGCTTCTTTCCATCAACTGGTTTGTCTCCAACGTGATTGGAAAAATATCGGAAGGTTCCGGAGAATAACTGCTTTATAAAAGCCCGGAACTTTCCGGGCTTTATCTGTTTCAATAAGTGAGGGATATGATGAAAAGAATGCTGCGAAGAATCATTGTTATTGGTCTTATACTGGCAACAAGCTTAACCGTCATCGGACAGAATGAGGCAATCGATCCGTTGAATCTTGACCCGGCGTTCGTTGTTGCAAGCGTCGATTCAGAGGAAATAACGGCGAGACTGCTGGATACTGAAGCGAATCTGCCCTATACATTGCTTCAGATAAAGGAAGCCAATGAGGGTTTTTATGAACTGCTCCTGTCAAGTCAAAAGGGGTATGACTTCCTTTATGAATATAAAAAAAGAGTCCTCCTGCGAATCATTGATGCCAGGGTCCTGATTGATTATGCAAAAGAAAACGGTGTGGCCATCAACGATCAGGATGTCAAAGGATATGTGAATACCTTTCTCAACGAGTTACTTGCCTCTAATAATTTAAGTGAGGATGAATTTGAGCAGTATATCATGACACAGGGGTATGAATCGTTGAATGACTATAAGATACATCTGGCACTTCAAAGAAAATTGACATTGGCCAATTATGGTCTGATGAACCAGCTGTTTGATGATGTAAATGTCAATGAGAGCGAGATCGATGAATACATAGAAGAGAACCCGATTGACAGTGAAGAGAGTAATTCAGTGCATCTCGCCCACATACTGATCAATGACCCGGGAAAGGCCTCTGAGATCATGGACATGATCAACCGGATCGGTTTTTCCGCTGCTGTTATCGAGTACTCACAGGATGAGTTGACAAAGAGTAATAACGGGGATTTAGGCTGGATAGAACGAGGGATTTTCCCTGAGTTTGACAAGGCCTTTGAGAAAAAGCCCGGTGATGTTTTCGGTCCCGTTAAAACCGAATTAGGCTATCACATTATAAAGGTTTTAGGGTTTAGTGGAGGAGAATTCGGTGAAGAGAATATGCGATCCGAGGTTCGACAGCAGTTGAAAAGACAAAAACAGTTCACCTTATGGGAGAACTGGATGAGAAATGAATTCCCGGCTATTAAAGATACATACGATATAAAGATGTTCTTTTAATACTATACCGAGGATGGTGAATGCATATGAAAGGTAGTCCTTTCGGAACACACAGAGTCATAGAGCCAAAAGGGTCTCTGCCCCAGCCGGCGTTAAAACTGAACAACAAGATAGAGGATTATTATGAGAACGAGATTATCATAGATGTCACATATCTGAATATCGATTCTGCCTCTTTCAGACAGATAAAAGAAGAAGTCGGGGAAGATGAGGAAAAGGTGGCCGAGAGAATCAGGCAGATCGTGGATGAAAAAGGGAAGATGCAAAATCCCGTCACGGGATCGGGCGGTATGCTGGTTGGAACAGTGGCGGAGATCACAAAAGAAATGTCAGAAAAGCACAGGGTCAAAGTCGGGGATCATGTGGCCACCCTGGTCTCTTTATCCCTGACCCCCTTGAAAATTGAACGGATCAGAAAGGTTCATCTGAAGAAGGAACAGGTTGAAATAGAGGGAAAGGCCGTTCTTTTTGAAAGCGGTGTCATCGCAAAACTGCCAGACGATATGTCACGCCCGCTGGCGCTCTCCATACTTGATGTAGCAGGAGCTCCCATACAGACGGCAAGACTGGTCAATCCCGGGGATACGGTGATGGTGCTGGGCGCCGCCGGTAAATCCGGAATCCTCTGCAGTTATATTGCCAAAAAAATGGCCGGAACGGTGGGCAAAGTGATCGGGCTGATCCATCACAACGATAAACGTGAAGAACTGGAAAGCCTGGATATATGCGACACCATTCTGCAGACTGACGCGACCGATAACACCGGGGTATACCGAATGGTCCACGATGCAACAGACGGGGAACTATGTGACGTGACCATCAACGTGGTCAATGCCGCCAACACAGAAATGTCCTGTGTCCTCTCAACAAAGGAGAGAGGCTCTGTTTATTTCTTCTCAATGGCCACAAGCTTTACAAAAGCCGCACTCGGGGCGGAAGGTGTGGGGAAAGATGTCAATATGATTGTCGGAAACGGTTATGCAAGAGATCACGCGGAGTATGCTTTGGAAGCCGTCAGAGAAAATTCAGAACTCTTTGACTTATTTAAGAGACGATACGGATAGAAAGGAAGGATGCCTATGAAGCTGACAACATCCATCGGGGAAAAGATTGTTCTTGACAATCCTTTGATGCCGGCATCGGGACCCCTTGTCGGAGATCCGGAGAAAATCAGATATCTCGAGAGACAGGGGCTCGGCGGGTTGGTGACAAAGACCATATCCTCTGTGGCTGCAAACGTTCCCCATCCCTGTATCATCGGGGGCAGTGACTATATTATCAATGCTGAATTATGGTCCGAGTATCCGCCGGAGCAATGGGAAAATGAGTTTCTCCCCTCTCTTGAGTCATTGAAACAGCCGCTTTTCATCAGTCTTGGCTACAAGCGGGAAGAGATTGTAAAACTGATCCAAAGATTCAACCGGTTTGCCACTGCCTTTGAACTCTCGACGCATTATGTAGGGACATCACTCGAACCGATTGCCAAAACAGTTAGAGCGGCTGCCGATACCACAGATAAACCGGTCTTTATCAAGATGAGTCCCCATATTCCGGACCCGGTGGCATTTGCACAGATGGTGAAGGAGAATGGGGGATACGGGGTTGTTGCGATTAACTCCGTCGGGCCGACGTATCCTGTTGATCTGGAGGCCGGTAAATCCCGCCTGGGCAGCTCAGAGGGATTTGGCTGGATTTCAGGGCCTGTGATTAAACCGATTGCCCTTTCAAAGATCCGGACAGTGGCTAAGCATGTGTCGATTCCTATTATCGGTGTTGGCGGCATCAAAACAGCAGATGATGTTCTGGAGTTTATAGCTGCCGGAGCGAGTGCCGTGCAGATGCTCTCTTCAGCCATGTTGTATGGACGGGATCTCTACTCAAAAATAATCGGGAAACTGCCTGAAAGGATGAAAGAACTCAATATAGAAAATTTGGATGCTTTCAAAGGCTCAGCCCTGAAAGAAAACAACACGACCGTTTATGAAACACAGTACCCGCTCTTCGATCATGAGAAATGCACCCTGTGTAGAATCTGTGTCAACAACTGTCCGTATTTTGCACTTGAGGTAAAAGGCGGGGAGGTCACGATTGATAAAGAAAAATGCTTTAAATGCGGCCTCTGCCAGAGCCGATGCCCTGTAAGTGCTATAAGCGGTGTTTTGGATGGCTGAAAATTATCATCTGAGATGTGTCAACTGTCAAAAAGAATATGAGAAGGATGAAGTCCAATACACCTGTCCGGATTGTGGAAACCGCCTGGGAACGCTGGAAGTTGTGTATGATTTTAAAGAAAAAAAATGGATTGATGAAGCGCATACCGGCATCTGGCGTTTTCTTCCGATACTGCCGGTGCGTGAGACAGACATCGATGAGCATCTGAAGATAGGAGACACCCCGCTATACCGGTCTGAAACATTGGCCGGAGAACTGGGACTTTCCTCACTGCTCATCAAAGATGACGGGAAGAATCCAACCGCATCATTCAAGGACAGGGCAAGTGCTGTTGCTGTGGCAAAAGCGCACGAACTCGGCTATTCAGATATATATGCCGCGTCAACCGGAAATGCGGCGAGCTCTCTGTCGGGGGTATGTGCGGGAACCGGAGTAAAAGCGCATATCTTTGTCCCTCAAAACGCACCGGAGGCCAAAGTGGTCCAACAACTGATTTACGGGGCCGAAGTCTTTTCAATTCAGGGAAATTATGACCAGGCCTTTGACCTGTCGTTGAAAAAAGGAGAGGAGAAGGGATGGTATTGCCGAAATTCAGCCGTTAATCCGTATCTCCTTGAAGGCAAGAAGACCTGTGCACTTGAAATGGCCTGGCAGACCGGCCTTAAACTGCCTGATTATATCTTCGTCAGTGTCGGAGACGGCACTGTGTACAGCAGTTTTATTAAGGGGTTCTCAGATTTGAAGCAAATCGGAGTGATTGAGAAGATCCCAACCGTCATCGGTGTACAGGCGGCAGGGTGTGCTGCCATAAAACAAGCCTTCGATAACGGAAGACCTTTCAAACCGGATGATATTGTAAATGGAGATTCAGAAGCCGATTCCATCGCAGTGGGCAAACCCAGGGATGTTATAAAGGCCTGCCAATACGCATTTGAAACAGGCGGATTCTTTATGACGGTCAGTGACCAGGCTATCGGTCAGGCTGTGATTGAACTGGCAAGAAAGACCGGTGTTTTTGCCGAACCGGCCGGAGCGGCTTCGTATGCCGGGATTAAAAAGGCGATTCAAGAAAGACGGATTGAAAAGAATAAAACCGCTGCCATCATCATCACAGGCAACGGTCTGAAAGATATCAAAACACCGGTCAAATATCTGAGTGAAACCCCGCAAAAGATCCACCCTGATTAGTTTCGAGGGGTTTATAACACCCTTCTATATATTAAACAGGATACAGTTTTTATACAGCTCATCCAGTTTCAATTTGTTTAGAACCAGTGAATCGTATGTCTTGGTTTCCCATCCGAGTGCTTCAAGGAAGGGTTTCTCGGTTTCAATGGGAAAGTCGGGAATATATTCCGTTTTGTAATGCATAGGGATAACAATCCCCGGTTTAACTGTTTCAACAATTTGTGCTGCTTTGTCGGGTGCAACTGTAAAATAACCGCCAACTGGCAACATCAAGACATCAAGCGACTCGAGGAAGTCATAGGTGTCATTGTCCGGGATATGTCCGATATCACCCAGATGGGCTATCGAGATGCCTTCTGATGTTTCAAATCTGAAGATAATATTGCCGCCCCTTTTTTTGCCCTTCGCCTCATCATGATAGGTGCTCTGTCCTCGAATCCTTAGACTGCCGAAAGAATGCTCGCCCGGGCGTTTTACAACTGCAGGGGCTCCTTTTACTCTGTCATGGGCGTTATGGTCATAATGCTGATGACTCTCCGTTATGATATCCGGTTGTTCCGGATTGAATGGATATCCAACTGATTGATCAAACGGATCTGTAAGGATCTTATAATCCGTTTCAATTAGAAAACAGGAATGGCCGTACCATTTGATCTTCATAAGTCTCCCTCCTTTTGGGTTGTATATGTTTTTTGACGTAAAACTCTGTTTAGTTTTTTACAAATCGTAGGCCTGACGAATTGTTCCAGGCCTTATTTAAAAGCGGCACCTTTGTTACTGGATTGGTTGGTTGAGGAAATACGATCTTTATTATATCGTAACGCCAGGGTGTTGACAAATCAAAAACAAATCTATATAATACTCGTGGTTTTGGGAAATGAGAGCCAGTTTAGCTCAGATGGCCAGAGCGGATGATTTGTAATCATCAGGTCGTGGGTTCGAATCCCTCAACTGGCTCCATTATAGCATAACCTTTCAGCGTGGTAGGGTACCCCAGTGGCCAACGGGAGCGGACTGTAAATCCGCTGGCAGATTGCCTTCGAAGGTTCGAATCCTTCCCTTACCACCATTTTTTGTAGATAAAACAGCAGACATAAAATCAGAGGTGTTATGATGAGAACGAAATTGAGGCTGCAGTGTACCGAATGTAAGGAAAAAAATTATTCAACCACAAAGAACAAACAGACGATGAAAGATAAACTCGAGCTGAAGAAATACTGCCCGAGATGTCAAAAGCATACGTTACACAAGGAAACAAAATAACAAAAAGAGTAGGTCCGTAGCTCAATTGGCAGAGCACCGGTCTCCAAAATCGGGTG